>CALXBS010000004.1 GCA_944386605.1 uncultured Clostridia bacterium
ATTCCAATTTTTCTTTAATTCTAATCTTGCATTTTCTACAATATTTTCATTTAATATATTTTCTATACTTGTAGGTATCTTCATAGTTTCACCTCTTTCATTTTATCTTACCATTCACATTCTAAATAAGCTAATAATATTTTTATAGTTTTTTCACAAGAACTAATATACATTTTTTCATTTACAGTATGAAAATCTTCTATGATACTTCCAATAGAAATTATATCTAACTCCATTATTCTCTTAGCAATACAACTACATTCTAGTCCTCCATGTGTAATTTCAAAGTCAGGATATTCTCTATTTACTTTATAATAAATATTTGTGTAATCCTCTTTTAGCTTTGACTTTATATTAGGTATCCATGCTGGATCTTGATAAATTTCTTCAACTTCAAAATTATTGTTATTAGAAATAAGATAATTTTCACTATTTTGTTTATGTAATTCTTTTTCTTCTATACTTCTTAAAATTCCTGTTATAATAACTTTATCCTGTATAGTTTGTATCATTCCTATATTTCCTGATGTAATTATATTATTTTTAGTTTGAATAAGTCCTTGTTTTAAATTTATTACTTCATTAATGATTTTTTTACTATCTCCGATTGAAAAAGATAATTCATTTTGTGTTTTATCTACCTGTATCTGTACATTATCTTCTAACAAACTCTTTTCAATCTTATTTTCTATACTTTTAATTCTAGTTTTTATGATACATTCACATGAAGTTGCTATATCTCCTTCTGACTTTCCTCCTGAAATCTCGCAAATTAACACATCATCTTCTTTTTGTAATTTTTGTATTATTTTAGCCATTATTATAATTGCACTCTTATTACTTCTTTCAATTTCTATACCAGAATTACCACCTTGTACATTGTATATCCTTATTTTATAAGATGGTATGTTATTTCCAATTTGTTTTCCTTTAAAAATATATTTGTTACATATATCTGCATCACAGCCTATAACAATTGAATTATCTTTGCAATGGTCTAAATTAATCAATCTTTTTCCATTTAATTTTGAATAATCAAAGCTTACTGCACCATTAAAAGTTGTTTCTTCCTCAGTTGTAAATAAACATTCTAAATCTGGATGTTTTATTTTACTACTTTCTAGTATTAACAACATAATAGCTAATCCAATTCCTTGATCTGCACCTAATGAAGTATCTTTTGCTGATATAACATCACCGTTCTTAATTATTTCAATTGGATCTATATCAAAATTATGATTACTATTCTCCCTCTTTACACATACCATATCTACATGTGCTTGTAATATTACTGGCTCATTGTTTTCTTTGTTTCCGTGCTTTTTTATTAAAACATTGTTACTTCTATCTCTATAACATTCCAAATTATTTTCTTTAGCAAATATTTCTAAGAAATCAGCAAATTTCTTTTCTTTGCCAGATTCTCTTGGTATTTGTGATATTTTATAAAATAATTCTAAAAATCTATTTGTTATTTTATTCATCTTTTACCTCACTAACACTTTATGTTCTTTCTCCTGTATCACTTTTTCAAAATAAATTCCCATAAGGCTTTTTTTCTATTTAATCTAACTGTTACATTTTCATTTAAAACTATAACATCCCATCCATTAGTTAAAATATCAAACTGTTCTTTATTAAATAATCGAAAATACCTTCCATAATCATAGTAAAAATTTTTTTCAATTTCTTTAGTAGTTTCTTTTATATATCCTTCATTTTTATCTGAATTCACTCTTCCTATAAATAAACCATTTGTCTTTAATATTCTATGTATTTCATTAAATATATTTTTAGTATTTTCCATATCAAAATAATGAATTGAGAGGTTAGCATCAATTAAACCTATTGAGTTATCTTCAAAAGGTAATTTTTCTTTAATATCAATTTGCATAGTGTTACTTTCTGGTATTAATTCCTTCAATTTATTTAAGGCTATATCTGAAATATCACAAGAGATAACATCAAAGCCTTTATCTAATAGCCACTTTGTATCTTGACCTATACCACATCCTAAATCTATTACTTTCTTAGATTCGACATTCATTATTTCTTCACTATATTTTTCCATCCAACTATCTTTCATAAAATCCGTTTTATTATTCTTTATATTATCTTCCCAATACCCATTATTCCAATATTCTTTACTATTTTCTAACATAACCTTTCTCCTCAATTTATGATATAACTATTCTACCATAAAAGCTAAAAAAAAGAAAGTGCTTTCAAAACACTTTCAATTAATTTTTATCTCCAAACATTTTAAATTTTCTGCTCTATAAATTACTGCTCCGAGCACCATATCAACTTCTATCGTTACTTTAATTTTATAATTTTCTGTTCTTTTAATCTTTTTTACCTTTTCTATCAAAAGTAATAAAATCTAAAAAAACAGTAAACTCAAACTATTTTATCGTATCTTTTAGACATAGCAACGCTACACATTCCACATTACTTGTCTGTGGAAACATATCAACAGGAACAATCTCTACAACATTATAGCAACGTTCAAGAAGTTTTAAATCTCTAGCAAGCGTTGAAGGCTTACAACTAACATATCCAATTTTCTTTGGCCTAAATTGTAATAAATATTCTATACTTTTTTCATCTAGCCCTTTTCTTGGTGGATCTACCACAATAACATCTGGTACAATATTTCTTTTTTGAAATTCTACTATTTTTTCTTCTACACTTCCAGCTATATACTCCGCATTCTTAACTTGGTTATTTTGAATATTTATATTTGCCATTTGAACTGCTTGTTTTTCTATTTCAATACCATACACTTTTCCTACAAAATCGCTTAAGAAAATACCAATAGACCCCACCCCACTATATAAATCAAATAGGGTTTCATCTCCTTTTAAATGTAACATTTTTCTTAATGTCTCATATAACACTTCTGCTTGTATTGTATTTACCTGAAAAAATGACTTAGGAGATATAGCATATTTCTTTTCTCCAATATAATCAAAAATATATTCTTTTCCAGAAAGCAATACTTCTTCTTTTCCTAAAATTTCATTTGTTTTACTATCATTTATATTAACATAAACACTAACAATATCCTCAACATTTTGCTCCATTAAAATAGCTATCTTTTTTAATCTATCTAAAAAATCCCTCTCCTTATGATTGACTATAATAACTATCATTACTTCTCCTGTGTGTAGTCCTCGTCTTACCATAATGTGTCGAATATCTCCAACATTTCTTTTCTCATCATATCCACTAAACTCATTTTCTTTTAAAATCGTAAAAACATACTTTGCAATTGCGTCCAAACGCTCATTTTGAATAGGGCATTCCGTATTTTGAATCAAATCATGACTACGTTTTGCATAAAATCCCATTTCCATTTCACCATTTGCATTTGCTCTTATCGGGTATTGCACCTTATTCCTATAATAAAGTGGAATTCCCATACCAAGAGTAGAATGTAATGTTTGATATTCTACTTTTTGTTTTAGTAACACATTTTTTACCATTTCTTGCTTTAAAAGAAGTTGCTCAGAATAAGAAAGATGTTGTGCGTTACATCCACCACATCTTTTATACACCTCACAAAAAGGTTCACATCTGTTTTCACTTTTGGTTAAAAAAGCTTCTATTTTTCCAATTGCATAAGAACGATTCTTCTTAATAATTTTGATTTTTACTTTTTCTCCTTTAATAGCACCTGGTACAAAGATTACCATATCTTCTTTTTTAGCAATTCCTTCTAAATCCATTCCATGGTCTATTATCTCTAATTCACATTCTTCATTTTTTTCCATGAACGTTTCTCCTATCTATCTACATACTCACATATAATATGCTCTTCTACTAAATTTCCCTCTACATCCATTATACTTTGATCATACAAAGACTTTGCAGGAAAAAAGAAAACATAAGGTGCAGTGACAATCGCAAGAATTAAGGCAATCTTTTTCTTTGTTTTTTCATCTATATCTGCTTTTTTCAAAGCAATTTTTTGATTAAAAAGATAAATTGCAACTGCTGAAATGAAAGTGGCAATTGCTACATACAAAAATCCATATATATTTTGAAACGGATTAATCGTTGCTGCAATTGTAATATCCTTTAAAATTCCTTCCGAAGGGAAAAATTGAGTTAATAACAGTATAACTGAACCTAGCATGTCTGCTATAAAGCCAAATATCCAAATTTTAAAAATACATTTTTTATATTGTTCTTTAATAGTGGTAATTTTAAAAACTTTTAAAGCAATTAAAAAAACAATGGTATCAATGATAAAATTGGCTGGAAGTACAAAAATCCAACTCATAGGAAACATCATTAAAAACCAAATTGGAAATATAACATTATATAATTTCTTTTTCATAATAACTCCTTTACACATACTACTATTATACCACGTCTATCATTATTAATCTATACTATCTTTCATTTTATTTTATACTTTCTTTTTATATTTTTTCTTTTTATTTTTGTCACAACCAACAAATAAAGAGAATATAGTATATTAAGTTAGATAAAACATCTAACAAACTTCAAAGGAGTGTTATATATGTGCAAAGACAATTCTATATTATGGTTTCTTTTACTCCTATTCATATTTTTCGGATGTAATTGTAGAGATAATTCATCTACACCATTGAGCTTTGATACTTTTTTTGAGTTAGAAAGCTCATAAATGAAAAAAGAGGTGAATTGACAATGGATGAAAGATGCGGATGCGGATGTGGATGCAACAGTGGTTGCGGATGTGGATGCAACACTGGTTGTGGATGTGGATGCAACAATGGCGTATTCGGTGGTGGAAACTGCTGCATATGGATTATCTTAATCATAATCGTTTTATGTTGTTGCTGTTGCTAATAAATTGCACATACTATAATGTATTACATAAAAAGTACCACGCTTGTGGTACTTTTTTAATTTTCTTTTAAAAACTGAATAAATTTCTCTCTTGTCTCTTTACATTTTAACTGACTAATAGGGATTTTTTCACCTGTTTTTAAGAGCAAATCTTTTGCCTTCATTTCTCTTACCATATCAAAATTAACAATATAACTTTGATGACACCTTACAAAATAATTTGGTAAAACTTCTTCCAAATCACTTAATTTTAAATATATTTTTCTGTCTAAATCTTGTTCATGAATGATAGCAGTTCTCTTTTCACTTTCTATATATTTGATATCAGAAAACTTAATAATAACAATATTTCCTTTTAATGCAATACATAAACTATCTTTTTGACAAAAAAGTAATTTTTTCTCGTTTTGTAATTCTAGCTCTTTTTGACTGACTAAATAAGATAATAATTTATTAATTAAATGATATTCCTCTTCATTTTGAGACGATAAATAGAATACAGGTATTGGTAATTTAGCTTGTACCACATATTTTATGATTTCTAAATGATTTTCCTTCATCAAACGAAAATCTAAAAATAAACTAATTACCTCATATTCTTCCAAAATTTTTATAAGTTCTTTTAAATTTTTAAAAGAAAGTATCTGATAATTTGGATTATTTTGAAAAATTTTTCCCCATTTTTCAGATAAACTAAAACTTTGCTCCATTGCTATATAAACCATATGTCCTCCTCTTTTTATAGATAACTGATTCTTTCACTATATTAATAGATCCCATTTTGTTCCTTTTTGTTGCAAAAAGTTTTATTTTTTTACATTATCTTAAAAGAAAAGGAAAGTTTTTTTACAAAAAGCATAAAAATCCCTTATTATATCCGTTCATATAATAAGGGAATTATTTTTATTTTAACATCTTTTTAAGAAATAAACCTGTATAACTTTCTTCACATTGTGCAATTTTTTCAGGAGTTCCTGTTGCAAGAATTGTGCCTCCATTATCTCCTCCCTCTGGCCCTAAATCAACAATATAATCAGCTGATTTAATAACATCTAAATTATGTTCAATCACAATCAATGTATTATTTGCATCTGTCAGTCTTTGCAAAATTTTAATTAGCTTATTTACATCATCCATATGTAAGCCTGTCGTTGGTTCATCTAAAATATATAATGTCTGTCCAGTAGATCTTTTAGATAATTCTGTTGCAAGTTTTATTCTTTGTGCCTCTCCTCCTGAAAGAGTTGTAGAAGATTGACCAAGTTTAATATATCCTAATCCAACATCTAATAGCGTTTGTAATTTATTAAAAATAGTAGGAACATGTTGAAAAAAGGTTGCTGCCTCTTCTACTGTCATATCTAAAACATCACTAATACTTTTTCCTTTATATTTTACTTCTAAAGTCTCTCTACTATATCTTTTTCCTTTACATACCTCACAAGGCACATAAACATCTGGCAAAAAGTGCATTTCAATTTTAATAATACCATCTCCAGAACAAGCCTCACATCTTCCTCCTGGAATATTAAAACTAAATCTACCTTTTTGGTATCCTCTCATTTTTGCCTCATTAGTAGAAGCAAATAAATCTCTAATTGGATCAAACATTCCTGTATAAGTAGCTGGATTAGAGCGAGGTGTTCTACCAATTGGTGACTGATCAATATTAATTACTTTATCAATTTTTTCTAATCCTAAAATTTCTTTATGCAATCCTGGTTTGGTAATTGCTCGATTAATCTTTTTAGCAGCAGATTTATATAATATTTCATTTACCAAAGTAGACTTTCCACTACCAGATACCCCTGTTACACAAGTAAATAAGCCTACTGGAAATTTGACATTGATATTTTTTAAATTATGTTCTTTTGCACCTTTTACTTCAATATATCCGTTTTTAGCTTTTCTTCTTGTTTTTGGTACCTCTATCTTTAATTTTCCACTAAGATATTTTCCTGTAATCGATTCTTCGCAATCTAATATCTTATCTGGTGTTCCAGCAAATACAACATTTCCACCATGTACACCTGCTTTTGGACCAATATCAACGATATAGTCTGCTTGATTCATCGTATCTTCGTCATGCTCTACTACGATTAATGTATTTCCCAAATCACGCATTTTTTTTAAAGAATTTAATAATTTTTCATTATCTCTTTGATGAAGTCCTATACTTGGTTCATCTAAAATATACAATACTCCAGTAAGCCCAGAACCAATTTGAGTTGCAAGACGAATTCTTTGTGATTCCCCACCAGATAGGGTACCCGCACTTCTAGATAAAGTTAAATAAGAAAGACCTACATCAATTAAAAATTGTAATCTACTATTTAATTCTTTAATAATCTGCTCTGCAATCATTTTATTTTTTTGTGACATCTTTGTCTCATATACATTGTTTATAAATTCTTTAATGTTCTTAATATTTTTATTACATAACTCATAAATATTAATACCACCAACTTTTACGGCTAATGCCTCTTTCTTTAATCTTGCTCCATCACATGCATCGCAATGACTCGTAGACATAAATTGCTCATAATATAGCTTCATTCCAGCAGATTTTGTCTCTGCAAATCTTCTTTCTAATGTATGTACAACACCCTCAAATTCTGCTTCAAATTCACGTTTTAGTGTTTTAGATTCATGATTAAATTTGATCAGCTCACCATTGCTACCATATAGCAATACCTGCATAAACTTTTCTGGTAAATCTTTTAATTTGGTATTTGGATCTACTTGATAATGATTGCAAAGTCCATTAATATACATCCTACTAATGTTATCTACAATCGTTCCTGCACCAGACCATCCTTTAATTGCACCATAATCATTTAACTTTTTATCTTTATTTGGCATAATTTTTTCTACATCAATTTTTAGCAATTCACCTAATCCTGTACAATCAGGACATGCACCAAATGGACTATTAAAAGAAAACATTCTAGGGGTTAACTCTTCTATATTAATTCCACAATCAGGACATGCATAATTTTGACTAAAAAGTTGTTCTTCTCCATCAACTTTTGCTACCATGACCAAATTATTTGCATGATGAGAAGCAAGTTCTACAGAATCTGCAATTCTTTGTCTATCTTTAGAAGATACCACAATTCTATCTACAATAATTTCAATATTATGCTTCTTTTGTTTATCTAAACTTGGAATTTCATCAGATAAATCAACCATATTTCCATCTACTCGAACACGAATAAATCCATCTCTTAAAGTCTGTTCAAAAAATTTAACATACTCACCTTTTTTTCCTCTTACAACTGGTGCCATGATAAGAATTTTAGTTCCTTCTTCATATTCTAATATTTGATCTACAATTTCATCTACTGTTTGCTTTTTAATCCTTTTTCCACAATTAGGACAATATGGAACCCCCACTCTTGCATATAGTAATCTTAAATAATCATAAATTTCTGTTACAGTCCCAACAGTAGAACGTGGATTCTTAGAAGTTGTCTTTTGATCAATTGAAATGGCTGGAGAAAGTCCTTCAATAGATTCTACATCTGGTTTTTCCATTAATCCTAAAAACTGCCTTGCATAAGAAGATAAAGATTCTACATATCTTCTTTGACCTTCGGCATAAATCGTATCAAAAGCAAGTGAAGATTTTCCACTGCCTGAAAGACCTGTAAACACCACTAACTGGTTTCTTGGAATTTCAAGATTTATGTCTTTTAAATTATTTTCTTTTGCGCCTTTTATTATTATTTTCTCATTCATAATTAACTCCTTAAAATTCGCTATTATTATATACTATAAACGTTTGTTTTGTCAACATTTGTTTCCTATTTTCTAAAACTTACCAATTGACAAAAAAACAACTATATATGATAATCTATATAGGAGAGGATGATCATGTTAAAAAAAGTTATCATAACTATCTTAATTCTTTTGGTGGTAATTGGATTATGTATTGGTGGATATTTTGCATATTCCTATTTAACAGCACCAACGGATCTAAAAGTATATTTAAATGAAAAAGAATTTACTTTAGGAAATACCGATTTACAAACCTATTCTACAGACCTTTATATAAATTGGGATAATCAAAATTTTAAAGTAACTTGTAATGGATATGAAATATTACCAAATACTTTATTAAATGAAAGTGGTACTTATCAAATTATATTTGCATTTAAAAAAGTATCTCATGAAATTAATATTGAAATTGATAAAAGTCTTACCTTTACCCTACAAGATTATGATGGAAATGAAATTCATAATTATACTACAAATACAAAACCTTTTATGGTTATTTCTGAAGATTCAAGCTTAAAAATTAACAATCTATCACAAGATTTATCTTATGGATTCTACGAAGCAGGTGATTATAAATTTACTTCTAAAAACTTTGATACAAGGATTATTAAATTAAATGGAATACAAAGTCCTAATGAATATCATTTTTATATTACTTCTGCCATGCTTCCAACACTATATATGGCATTAGATTTAAGTAAAACTGCTCTTCCAAGTTATGTTTGGTACACAGAAACAGACCTTCTTAATCAAGAGGTACTAAGTCAAAATGAAAATATTACACTTTTACCATATATTGGTCAAGCAAACAAGCTTACAACGGATGTCGTTACACAAATTCAAACTACCATTCAAGAGATTTTAAATAACGATTCTAATGCATATTTTCATCTTTATACAGATGATACTTTCCATTGGTTAGAATACCCTATCTTTGCCGAACTAGGTTTAGAAGACGCTCGATATGATATCACTTATTATTCAGATGGTTATACCAATTATATTCATTTAAATGGATATCCTTATTCGGGTGAAGATGGATACAAACAATTTTTAGAAGTACAACAAGAACAACTAAAACTATTGCATGAAGTAAGATCTAATAAATATCATCATGAAACTAATCAATATTTACTAGGATATTTACCTGATAAATATGACTACAAAAATGAATATATTTTCCCTTCTTCTTCAAGAGAAAATGTAAGCTATGTTCTTCTTTATCCAGAGTTAATTCAGTTTCAAGATACTAAAATTACAGAAGTAATTTTAGACGATCATTTCATAAAAGCATCTCCACAAGATCTTTATGAAGAACTTACAACCGATCAAAAAGAAACATTTTTAAACATCACTTATTTTTCTCAAGAAGAATTTGATAATACTTACTTTTCAGAAGGAAATAAAACTCCTTATTTAATTATTACAGGCACTTCTTCCCTTGATGAAAATATAGGAATTGAAACATTTGAAAGTTATATAAAATTGATTTATCAGACGTACAAAGAAGATTACCAACTATTATACCAACCTCCTTCTTTTGCAAAATTAGATAAGACTTATCAAGAAATATTAGAAAAATATGACATTACTATATTACCAGAAGACTTACCTATTGAAATGATTCCTATTATTTACGAAAATGTTTATTTTGGTGGTTTTAGTAATAGCCTATACTTAACCATTCCTAATCAAAAAGTTTTGTTTTTCTTTATGGAAGAAGACGAAGAATTAATTAGTCCTTTAGATATATTATTTGAAGACACCTCTTTAATTTATCCGAAAAATATAACTGAAGAAACACTTCCAATTGACAAACAAAGCTAAATTGTATAAAATAAACTTAGGAGAACCACAATGAAAAATTATTATGAAATATTAGAAGTAAACCCAAAAGCAAGTATGGATATCATTCACAAAGTTTTTAAAATTCACATCAAAAAATGGCATCCTGATTTATACCAGGGAGAAGAAAAAATACAGGCAGAACAAAAAACAAAAGAATTAACCGAAGCCTATGAAACTTTATCCGATGAGAAAAAAAGAGCAGAATATGATGAAATTTTAGAACAAAATAACAATGACTCCAAGCTACAAAATCTCATGGTAGAAAATGAAAACTTGAAAAATGGAATTGAAAAAAGAGATTATATTATTCGAAACTTGTTAGAAAAAGCAGGACTTCGTTTAGAAGAAGATCCATATGATTCTTCTTATGAGGAAGAAGAAGAGGAAATGTTTGATACTCAGTATGATGAGACTTATGAAAATTATAAGCAAAAAAAAGCAGAATTTGAAAGAGATTATCAAGAAACCCAAAACAAAAATTTTCAAGGATTTCTTTTTAAAATTATTGTTTGCTTTTTCATCATTGCTATTGGAATATCTATTATCTATGTTCTTTATCATAATTTATTATCTTATTTTTCGACACAATCTCTTTAAAAATAAAAAAACAAATGAAGCCGTTTTTAAAACGGCTTTTTTATTTTCTATAAAATAATACAAATTAGTCCTCCACTTCCCTCATTAATAATTTTTTGTAATGTTTCTTGTAATTTCATTTGAGCCTCATCTGGCATTCTATATAATTTATTATGAAGGCCTTCA
This sequence comes from uncultured Clostridia bacterium, assembly GCA_944386605.1. Taxonomy (GTDB): domain Bacteria; phylum Bacillota; class Clostridia; order TANB77; family CAG-465; genus CAG-465. Next base: position 11,233 of record CALXBS010000004.1, read on the forward strand.
TTTACCAGTTCATGTAAAGATTTTCCGAAAATATTAGATTCCCAAATCTTTCTTGGATCTGTTTCAAATTCACTTAATAAATATTTTACCAAATCCTCAGACTGCTTTTCACTTCCAACAATAGGAGACACTTCAGTTTCTATGTTTGCTTTAATCATGTGAATCGAAGGTGCAGACGCCTTTAGCTTAACCCCGTACTTATTTCCCTGTTTTACAATTTCTGGTTCTTCAAGTGTAAGTTCATCAATTTGAGGAGTTACAATTCCATATCCTTTTACTCTTACCTCTTCTAAAGCCATCGCTATTTTGTCATATTCTTGTTTGGTTTTTGAAAAATCTTTTAATAAAGTAAATATGTCTTCATCTGACTGAATTTGAAAAGAAGAAATTTCACTTAACACTTTATAAAACATTTTTGGACTAATATTCATCTTGATTTGAATGCTTCCATCTTCCATTTTAGCATTTTCAATTTTTATTTCTTCAAATATTTCATTTTCATTACTAAGTCTACCAATGACATCTTGAATTTGTCTTAAAGAATAATCTTCTTGAAAATTTTCTCTTACAAGATTAATTACATCTTGTTTTAGCCAGTGTTCTAAATCTAGTATGCTAAACCATTCCGGTAATTTAAATCCCATTTCTGTTACTGGGAATTCTTCTAAAACTCTTTCAAATACTTGCCCAATTTCTTTTTCCGTAATGTTAACTGCGTCAATTGGAATAACAGCAGAATCATATTTCTCACTCAAGTCTTCTGCTAATTTTCGTGTTTCTTCTGCATTTGGATGTGTAGAATTTAATAACACAACAAAAGGCTTATTAATTTCTTTTAATTCATTGATCACTCTCATTTCTGCGTCTACATAATTTTCTCTTGCAAGATCTGTAATCGTTCCATCCGTTGTCACAACAAATCCTATTGTAGAATGATCTGTAATCACTTTTTTCGTTCCAATTTCTGCAGCTCTTGCAAATGGCATATCTTCTTCAGACCATGGGGTTCTTACCATTCTAGGCAAATCATTTTCTAAATGTCCTACTGCTCCATCTACTAAATATCCAACACAATCTACTAGTCTTGTTTTAAAACTAATTTTATTATCTAGTGTAATTTCTACTGATTCATTAGGGATAAATTTAGGTTCTGTAGTCATAATGGTCTTTCCAGAAGCACTTTGAGGTAATTCATCTTTTGCTCTATCTTGTTTATATGAATTACTAATATTAGGAATCACAAGTCTTTCCATAAAGTTTTTTATAAATGTAGATTTACCACTTCGAACAGGTCCTACAACACCAATATATATATCACCATTTGTTCTTGATGATATATCCTTATAAATATCTAAATCTTTCATTTTTTACCTCCAGTTTAACTATTTAATACCAATATATTCTAAAAAAATGGTAATATGATAAAAAAATAATAAATTCAGATATTTCATTCATTCTTTTTAAAAAAAGAGAAAAACCAGATCATTTTCTATCCAGTTTTTCTTCTATTTATTCTTTTATCTCTTTATATTTTTCAATACATTCTTCCAAAATTCCTACATTACAAATTGGTTTTTGAATGATTTTAATCACCTTTTGATCGTTTGCTCTTTGAAATAAATTTAAATTTTTATCACCGGTCACTAAAACAAATTGAGGATTTTTCTCTAAATGCAACTCATTGATTTTGGTTATAAGATCAATTCCATTCAGTTTTGGCATTGTATTATCTGTAAATACTAAATCAGGGTGCAAATCTAGTATTTTTTCATAGGCTTCTTCGCCATCTTGAGCGCATCCAATTACATTTATTTCCTCATTCGTTTCTAACATATCTTTTAACATTTGTAAAATAATTTCCATATCATCTGCGATTAATACATTGATTTTTGTCATAAGCTCTCCTTTCTTGTCGTATATGGTCGAAAAATTTACATAATATTTGGATGTTACATGTATTATACCACGTAAAGTCCTATTAGTCTACTAAAATGGACTTTTTTTTAAAATTTATTGATATAATTTTTATATAAGGGGGGAAATATGAAGTTAACTGACGCTATTCGTAAAAGAATTAATTATTATTTAAGAAATAATAATATGACAGTATGGCAATTGTATAAAGCAACAGGAATTCCAAAATCCACTTTATGTGCTATTATTAACGGAACTTCTAAAATTCCTAGAAACGATACCCTACTTCATATTTGTGAAGGGTTTGGAATAACCCTTAGAGAATTTTATGACGATGAATTGTTCGAAAATGTGGAACAAGATTAAAAATTTGCTTTTTCTAGGAAAAAAGCAGGAAGTTTTTGAATGCTTCCTGCTTTTTAAGTTTTATCCTTTCATTAAAACTTTCAAATGCCTTGCTCCATCCCTAAAAGGTCTTAAATGTGGCTTCCTATCTCTTTTATCTTTTCGAAAAGCAATATCCACCTCTGTCATTTTTAAATTCTTTTTTTTGGCTTGAATAAGCATTTCTGTAGCATATTCCATTCCATCATAGCTTAAATTTAATGCCTGCAATTTATCCTTTTGATATCCACGAAGTCCAGAATTAAAATCTTGAATACCTATTCCATATTTTACATTTCCAATAAAGGAAATAACAGGGGTTCCAACATAACGATGTAAAAACGGCATAGCGCCTTTTTCTATATTTTTATTTAAACGGTTTCCAATAACAAGCTCATATCCTTCTGTTAATTTATCATAAATTTCTTTTAAATGATAAAAATCATAAGACATATCCGCGTCTCCCATAATGACAAATTTTCCCTTTGCCTCTTTCGTTCCTTCTCTTAAAGCACTTCCATATCCCTTTTTCTTTACTTCAACAACTCTTGCTCCCAGGTTATCTGCTATTTTTACGGACTTATCTGTACTTCCATTATCTGCAATTAATACCTCTCCATCAATTTGGTTTTCTTCCAAAAATTGTTTTGCCTCTTGAATTACTTGCCCTAATGTTTTCTCTTCATTTAAACATGGTATTAATAACGTTAAATCCATATCTTCCTCCTATTTTAACATTTCTTTTGCAATTTCTCCTCCTCCTAAAACAACATCTCCTATATAAAAAACTATAGATTGTCCTGGAGTAATCGCTCTTACTTTTTCTTCAAATTTCACTGTTAATGTTTGATCTTGATTCACAAAAATAGTTGCTTTTTTTCCTTCTGCTGCATAGCGCACCTTAGCAGTAACAACTGTTCCATCCTCTATTTTTTCTCCTAATAAAAGATTTACATTTTCTACTTTTACCTGATCTGAAAAAATATCTTTTTCCTCTCCTACTACCAGTTCATTTTTCTTTTCATCTAAATAAATCACATACAATGGATGTACACTTGCAATACCCATTCCTCTCCTTTGACCAATGGTATAACGATGTAACCCCTCATGTCTTCCTAAAATATGGTGCTCCTTGTTAACAATATTTCCTGGTTTCTTTTTTTGCTTCATATGTTGTTCTAAAAATCGTACATAATCATGATCTGGAATAAAACAAATATCTTCACTATCTTTTTTATCTGCTACTTTTAATCCATATTTTCTTGCAATTTCTCTAATTTCTTCTTTTTCTTGAAACCCTCCTAAAGGAAATAAAATATAAGGTAAAACCTCCTTAGGAATACTATATAGTACATAACTTTGATCTTTTTTAATAGAATCGGATTTTTTTAATACATAACTTTGATACGTTTCATCATACTCGACTTTTGCATAATGTCCTGTTGCGATATATTTGCAACCAAATTCTTTTGCTTTTTCATACATAAGTCCAAATTTTAAATAACGATTACATTTAATACATGGATTTGGCGTATAACATTTCTCATATTTTTCAATAAAATCGGAAATCACATTTTGTTCAAATTCTTTTCTTGCGTCAATTACATAATGTTTGATGTGTAACTTTTTACAAACTTCTTGTGCAGAAGTAATATCCTCTAATTTAGATAAATGCATGGTTACCCCAATTACTTCATATCCTTGTTGTTGTAGCAAGATTGCAGCTACAGAGCTATCTACGCCACCACTCATCCCTAATAATACTTTTTCCACCGTTTCCTCCTACTTTTATCACCTATTATATTTTATTTTGCTAATTTTGTCAACCAAACGCAAACTAGAGCGTTCTTCCTATTTTTTATTGCCATTTACACAATTTTCTGATATAATAAGGATGGTGATTTTATGGATTTTATAGATAGGAATCATTTACACGCTATTCCTAACTTTTTAGAAAATGCTCATGAGCCTATTAATATTCATTATGTTTCTAATAGTTTAGAAGATACAACGGCTCTTGCTAACTACCTAGCCCCTTATTTTAAACAAGGTGATATTATTGTATTAAACGGAGAGTTAGGTTCTGGAAAAACAGCATTTTTAACAGGAATTGCGCAATTTTTTCATATAGAAGATAAAATATCGAGTCCTACCTTTACCATTGTAAATGAATATGACATTGCTAATCATTGTCCTATTTATCATTTTGATGTTTATCGTTTAGAAAATAGCGATGAATTTTTAGAAGGAATTGGAACCGATTATTTTGATACTGGAATTTGTTTTATTGAATGGGGAAATATTATCAAAGACATTTTACCCGCTAAAACCATTTATATAGATATTACAAAAGACTTAAAAAACGATACCACTAGGTATTTTCATATAAGGAGGTAAATTATGAATATACTGGCTATTGATACAACCACTAAGGTTGCGAGTGTTTCTTTTTTAAAACAAAATGTGATTTATCATCATCAAATTGATAATGAAATTACACATTCAGAAAAGTTACTACCTTTAATTGATCAAACATTAAAAGAAGCCAATGTAACCATTGCAAATGTAGATGAATATGCTTGCATGAATGGTCCAGGTTCCTTTACAGGAATTCGTATCGGACTTGCTACTTTAAAAGCTTTTGCACAAGTACAAAACAAAAAGATTTTTTCGCTTACATCGTTAGATACGATTGCTTATTCTGCTTTTTTAACATTTAATGTAGAATATATTATATCCATCATAGACGCAAAAAACGATAGAATTTACTATCAAATGACAAAACTACAAAAACAAAAAAATGGAAAAATTTCACTTACAAGTGTCATAGAACCATCTAATGAGCTAATTGATGATGCCATTTATATATTGAAAAAATACTTAACTGAAAATGCAATTAAAAATGTAGTGGTTGCAGGAAATGCAGTCAATCAATTTAAAGACAAACTAAGTGTACTTAGTCAAAATTTATCGGACTTTTATCCTACCCCTACTACATTAATTACGGCGCTTTCTCAAATTGAAAATCCTGCCGCTTATACTTTTGACGCATACACTTTAGACGCTACTTATGCAAGACTTTCACAAGCAGAAAGGTTGCAAAATCATGAAAAAATCTAATCCATTAGAAATACAAGAATTAAAAGAACAAGATATTTTGCTATTAAAAAAAATAGAAGAAGAACAAAATATATCAATTACTTCTCTTACTACTTTTTCACAAGCATTGCATTCTACCAATTATCACTATTTTGTGGCAAAATATCAAGAAGAAATTGTTGGATATATTGGAATCTCTACTGTATTAGATACAATGGATATTTTAGCAATTGTTGTAAAAAAAGAGTATCAACGACAAAATATTGCTTCTTCCTTACTAAGTTATATTTTATCTATTCCAAATATCCATACTTATTTATTGGAAGTAAGAGCTTCTAATCTGCCAGCTCAGAAATTATATGAGAAGTTTCATTTTCAAAAAATTCATGTAAGAAAAAAATATTATCCTGACAATTTAGAAGATGCCTATATTTATGAATTAAAAAAATTGGATGAGCCTTAAAGCCATCCAATTTTTCATTATTCTATTGTAATACTATTTGTTTTTGTAATTAAAGCATTATATTCATCAATAAAAGTTTGATCCGTTGATTTTAATACATCATCTTCAATAAACCATTTATCTTTATTTGCAGTTAAATAATCTAATACTTCTAAAACAGAAGCTAAAAATTCATCAAATTTAGTATCTGCTGCAATAATGGTATCTACTCCCTCTTTTAATTTCATGTTGCTTTCTACATCTTTGTATAAAGTTGCAAATTTATCCGTTAAACCATTATCTGCGATTTTTTTATTCATTTCTTCTTCAGAAACAATTGCCTTTAAAGCATTAGAAGCTGCTATATTTTCATCTTTGATTGCTTGTACTGCAGGTCTTGTATTTGCAAAATCAGGACCATCTGTTTTAAGTACTTCAATGTTTAATGGTTGTAAAGAAGCAAATTCTGTATAATTAGCAGTTAAAATGTCTGCACTTTCCATATAGGTTTTAAAATCATTTTTTACAATTCCTTCTACTACACCATACATTCCTTTAGTTGTAATATCTGTATTGATATTGGTTTCTGATAAACTATTAATAGATGTCGTAAATTTATTTTTCTGATCGATTTCATCAAAAATAAAAAAGGCTGCTACTCCTACACAAGCAATTAATATTATTGGTAATACAATAAATAACAAGATTTTTTGACTCTTTTTCACATAAATCACTCCTTAAATTATCTAATGCTATTATACAATTATTTCTTTCAAAAGTAAATATCTATTTTTAAAACTATAAAAATATTACTTTTTTTTTCGATTTTATTGAATAATCTTTTTAATTATAATACAATGTAAGTGTAATTAAAACAAAAGAATATTTGGAGGAAAAACATATGAAAAAATTTAAAGAATTAAGATATACAGAATTACGTAATGATTTTGATTCTACCATACTTAATTTCAAAGATACATCTGAAATAGAGCCTTTTAATGGGATTATAGGGCAAGAACGTGCTTTAGAAGCCATCAAATCTGCTATGCAAATTCCACAAAAAGGATTTAATCTTTATGTATCAGGAAGTATTGGAATTGGAAAAACTTCTTATGCCTTATCCGTTGTCAATAACTTAAGTTTAAAGCAAAGCGTTCCAAATGATTATTGCTACGTATATAACTTTGATAATCCAAACGAACCAATTGCCATTAGTTTGGAAGCTGGTATGGGAACAGAGTTTAAACAAGATATGAATCGTTTTATTAATGCACTACTTGCAAGACTTTCTAAAGATCTAAGTGGTGATATGTACGAAAAAGAAAAAAAGAATATTTTAGATCGTTATGAAAATTCCAAACAACAAATTATGAAGGAATTTGAAAAATCTACTTATGAACAAGGATTTAAAGTAAGAAATACAGAGCATGGTATTTATTTCTCCCCTGTTCATAATGGCGTTGTTTTAAATGAAAAAGAATACCATATTTTAGATGAAAAAACGAAAAAATATTTTGAAGAAAAAAGTCCTCAAATTCAAGAACAAACATTACAAGTATTAAAAGAACTGGATGCTCTAGATAAAAAAGCGGCACAAGTTATCGAAGAATGGCAAACTAATCTTACTACCTTTGCGGTTACACAATGTATGAGTGATTTAAAAATAAAATACAAAAAGAATTTAAAAATTCAAAACTTTTTGTATTCTATTCAAAGTGATGTTGTTAAAAATATTGAAGCTTTTAAACAATATGAAGATACGATGAATAAACAAGCTAGTCCAAATCTTTCACAACAAATGCTTATGCAAAACTTAATGTTAAAAAAAGATGTAAAACCTTGGGAAAACTATCGTGTTAATTTATTAGTAGATAATGATCGATTAACTCATGCTCCAGTAGTACTTTGCAAAAATCCAAATTATTTTGATTTATTTGGAAAATTAGAATTTGAAACGACTTCTGCTGGTACTAGAACAAGTTACCGCTTACTAAAACCAGGTCTTGTACATAAAGCAAATGGTGGCTACTTAATTGTCAATATTCGTGATCTATTAAATAGTATGCCTACTTGGGAAGCTTTTAAAAGAGTTTTACGTAACCAAGAACTTTCTATTGATAGCTCTCGTGATATTTCACAACCCGTTACGGTTGTTTCTTTAAAACCAGAACCTATTCCAATTAATATGCAAGTAGTTTTAATTGGATCTGAAATGCATTATCAACAATTATGCTCACTAGATGTAGATTTCAAAAAATTGTTTAAAGTAAAAGCAGATTTTGATGATTATTATATAAAAAATAGAGAAAATGTAAAACGTTTTATCCAGCATATCTCTTATGTTTGTAAACAATATGACTTACTTCACGTAACAAGTGATGGTATTAGAGAGTTAATTGAATATAGCTCTAGATGTGCAAGTGATAAAAGCAGAATGACGGCTATTATGCAAGATATTACAGATATTGTGATTGAAGCAAATTTTATCGCCGTAAATGCTAAAAAGAAAAAAATTAGCGAAGAAGAAATTATAAAAGCACTAGAAACCAAGAGAAAAAGATTTTCAAAATATAACGACAATTTAAATAAAATGATTTGCGATGGAGATATCATTATTTCAACAGAAGGAGAAAAAGTAGGACAGATTAATGGACTAACTATTGCCATGACAGGAGACTGTACCTTTGGGCAACCTGTTAGAATCACTGCCAATACCTTTATTGGAAAAAGTGGAGTTGTTAACATTGAAAGAGAAGTTTCTATGAGTGGAAATACACATTCAAAAGGCGTTTATATTTTATCTGCCTATATTGGTGAAAAATATGCCCAAGATAATCCACTTTCTTTAACTGCTAGTATTTGTTTTGAACAATTGTACAATGGAATTGATGGAGATAGTGCTTCTTCAACAGAGCTTTATGCTATTCTTTCTTCTCTTGCTGGAGTCCCAATCAAGCAAAGCTTAGCTGTAACTGGATCTGTTAACCAAAAAGGCGAAATTCAACCAATTGGTGGAGTTACTGATAAAATCGAAGGATTTTTTAGAGTATGTAAAGCAAAAGGTCTTAATAAAGAAAATGGGGTTTTAATTCCTTATCAAAATGTGAAAAATCTTACTTTAAATGACGAAGTATTAGAGGCTGTTAAAAATGGAGACTTTCACATCTACCCTATTTCTTCTATTGATGAAGGAATTGAAATTTTAACAGGAATGGAAGCTGGTAAATTAGATGAGTATGGACAATACCAAAAAGATACTATCAATTATTTGGTATCTGAAAAACTAAAAAAATATGCAGAAAAAAGCATTCAATTTAACAATTAATATTCTCCGTTAAAAAGGCGCCTAATTTAGGCGTCTTTTAACTTTTTATCATCATATGCTTTTAAATACTTTTTGGCTAAGAAACTATCTGTTTCATAAGGAACATATTCCTTTCCAACTTTCTGTGTTTGATCATTTCCTTTTCCAAGTAATAATACCATCACGTTTTCTTTCTGGCTTGCAGCATGAATAATTGCAGACTTAATTGCTTGTTCCCTATCTTCTATTTTCTCACAATTTTGATTATACTTTTTTACGTATTTTTCAATTTCATTGGAAATATCCTCTACTCTTTCGGTTGCAGGATCATCTGCTGTAATATAAATTTTGTCTGCATTTTGTCCAGCGATTTCCCCTAAATCCTTTCTTCTCATCTGTGCTTTTCCTCCAACAGAACCAAATACGACAACTTTATACCTATCTGGATATTCTTCTTTCATAGAATGAAATACTCTTTCAAAACTCAAACGATTATGTGCGTAATCAACTAACACCATAATCTTTTTATCAAGGGACGAATATAACTCCATTCTTCCTTTAGATTTTGCCTTTTTTAACCCTTCTACAATGTAACCAACAGGAACATTTAAAATATAGGCAGAAGCAATTGCTACCAAAGCATTTTCAACATTAAAAATTCCTGGTACGGTTAATAAAAATTCTACATCTTCATTTTGAAATTGAACTTTAAAAATTGTATCTTCTCCTACCTTTTTGATATCATAAGCATAAAAATCTGCGTCTTGATTCTTTAAAGAAATGGTATACACTTTTTGCGCATTTTCTAACGCTTTTTGATAAATTTTTTCTCCTAAAGGATCATCTAAATTCACAATTGCATTCTTTGTTCTCTCAAACAGCTTTAACTTTGAAGAAAAATAATCTTCAAAATTTGGATGTTCAATTGGACTAATATGATCCTCGGAAATATTTAAGAAAGCTCCTATTGTAAAAAAGACATCTGCAGTTCGGTTGTATTTTAAACCTTGGGATGAAACTTCCATAACTAAATTTTTTATTCCACTCATTTTTGCGTTATAAAAATGTCTTTGTAAATCATAAGATTCAGGAGTGGTAATGTGTGATTCAAAATGTTCTTTTCCATCATAGGTATCAATGGTAGAAATAATTGCTGTATCTTTCTTATGCGTATTGCTTGCATATTCATCTAGTATTGCTTTTAAAAAATAAGCGGTAGTTGTTTTCCCTTTTGTTCCCGTGATCCCTATAATATTTAAATCTTTTCCAGGATGATTAAAAAACAAACACGCAATACGGGATAATGCAAGTTTTACATCCGTTACAATAATACCGGGAATCAAAACCTCTAGTGGCTTTTCACTAACATAAATAAAAACCCCTGCCTGTATTGCCTCTTTTAAATATTTTTCTTGAAAAGAAGCACCTTTACACACAAATAACGTATCCTCTATTACCTCCTTGGAATTGTAAGAAACATAATTTACTTCCTTTTCTAATATATCATTGCAATCTATGATTTCTTTGATTAAATCTTCTTTTTGTAGCAGCTCAATATATTCTTTTACTAAATATTTTTTCATGTCAAACACCTCTATTTTGTTAGATTATACACTATTACTAGCAGAAAAGCAAGAAGAGAAGGATTGCTAAATTTTATCTTCTTTACTTTTTATGTCATGTATGATATAATAGAATGCATAGTTTATGGCACCTAAAATAATTATATAAAGGAGAATGAGATGAACATGCCAATTTTACAAGACCTCTTAAACCAGGCTACCAAAAAATTTACTTTAACAGAAGAAGGATATATACAATTACGGTCTCTTCTTGACCTTATCTTTATAGACGATCCGATTCCTTTTTCTGTGATGAATGGCGGGTATATTGAAATTTTAACAGAACACGGAAGTGATTTATTCTTCATTCAATTCTCTTCCAAATCCAAACTTACTTGTACCGCCTACTGCAATAAAGTCCTGGTTAGTGTTATTGACATTGAAAATGTTTTACGTACCACAGAGGAGCTGGATGAAAAGTACAAAAATTTCAAGCTGGTAGGAAATATGACGAGTCAAAAAGCATTTCCAATTACACTACGCTATTTTAACTTTGAGTTTCTTAAATTTTATCAACCGGAGCAATATGCATTGTTATGTTTAAACATCATTACAAATGTTTCTTTGTATTTAGCACTGCATAACAATCATGTAAAGGTAGAAAACCAGCCACGCACTTTGCAAGTAAAAACGAGTGATTCTCTTGCAGGAAATCGTGAAAGTCGCCGGAAAGCAAAGAAAAATATGCCTTCTTCCTATGTAACGGTTACGAGAAATCTTTGTGTGAGCACCTTACCAGATTCTAATACTATAGAAAAAGTCATTATGTCACATTATCCTATTTCAAAAAGAGTAGTAAAAGCGCATAATCGCACTTTAAGAAATGGAAATGTGAAGTTTTTCCCTGAAAAGACTTACTACAAATTAAAACAGTTACAGTAAAAATTTGTCTCATAAGACTTAAATGGTAGGTAACAGACTTCAAAAGAATTTTTAAAGTTACACAAGCAAGCCCCAAAAGGAAACACTTTTGGGGTTTTGTTCTTTCTTATTCTTCTTTTTATTCCATGTATTTCTTTGTTTTATATATTTCTTTATTTATCATTTCACATTTTCCTTTTTTAATATAATTTTTGCAAAAAATAAAAGACTCCAGCAAAAGAGCTAGAGCCTTTTAGGTGTGGTAAGCAGTTACTTGATTTCTGTTGCAAATCCATATTTAAACGCATCGATAGATCCAACGTACCACCCTTCTCTTAATTTTGTTTTAACTTCTTCTTTTGTAAAGAAATAGTGGCATTTTTCAAAGATTTCCTCTACAATGCCATTGTACATTTCTTCCAGAACTTCCATCATCTTTTTGAGTTCTGAGTATGTACTATTCAATTCCTGTGAAGGCTCGTGAAAGAGTAATTGTGCTTCTTTTCCAATCATAACTCTTTCACTTCCAAGCAGAAAAATCATTCCAGCTGTTGAATAAGCATCTCCAATGCATACTGTCTTTACGACAGGGTTATATACATTAATTAAACTTTTGATCTGCCGATACAGTTTCAATGATCCACCTCCAGAATTAATAAGTAATGTTATCTTCTTACCCTTTACACATCCTTCTAAAAAATCTTGAGTAATTCTAGGCATAATCTCAGGTGTCAATTCCCCATAAATCCGTATAAATTTTTCTTCCATTTTTCAGTCTCCTTTATAAAATTATTTTATTGAGTTAATATAAAATCTATAATTATTATAACATTTTTTTAGCAAAAGTCAACATTATGTAAACTTTTTAAAAACACTATCTCGTTATAAGAAATAAAACAAAATTATAGTGAATGGAGATAAAAGATTTATATCATTTTATGATGATTGCAATAACGAACTAGAAGAATATTTATACTTTGCAAAAATAGAGAGTATAAAAAATATAAAAAGTAATGATAATTATAGGGCTGTAAAAAAAGTCCAAAAGAAAAAGGGGCTATAAAAAAGTCCCTTCCATCTTTTTATTTTTGATTCTATATAACAGAATTATTCATAGACGCTGCTTCAGCAACTACTCCTGCTGTATAGGACGCTTTAATGGTCTCTTCAATTTTATGATCAAGAATATCATGGTCTAGTCCTTCTGCAAGTACCATTTCACTTAATAAGATATCCTTTGCAGTAGCAAGCATTTTCTTTTCACCAATAGAAAGACCTCTTTCCATATGTCTATGAGAAAGTTCACGTACGACTTCAGCTACTTCTAAAATATTACCAGATTTGATTTTATCAACATTCTGATTATATCTTTTACTCCAATTTGCGTCGTGAATATATGGATCCTTAGGTTTTTCTAATATATCAAATACTTTCTCAGCTTCTGATTTTTCTGAGATTTCTCTTACCCCAATATCGTTTACTTTACTGTTTGGTACCATAAGTTTCATACCACCAATCGGCATTTTAATAATGTAGTAGTCTTCTGAATTTCCAAGCATTTCTTTTTCTTCAATTGCTTCAATTGTTCCTGCTCCATGCATTGGATATACTACTTTATCACCTATATTGAACATGACCACTCCTCCTTTACGTTCCTGCTCCAAATACACTTATATTATATCACAAAATAGCGTAAAAGTAAAGGAAAAACTTGATTTTAAATCGAAAAAAATTGTCTAATTTGCTCCAAAACGCCTATTTCTTTTTTGGTATTCTTCGATTGCTTTTTCTAAACATTTCTTATCAAAATCAGGCCATAAAACTTCTGGAAAATATAGCTCTGAATAAGTAATTTGCCATGGTAAGAAATTGCTTGTCCTATACTCTCCACTTGTTCTAATAACAAGATCCGGATCAGGAATATTTCCTGTATAAAGATATGAAGAAAATAGCTTTTCATCAATATCTTCTAATTTTAATTTGTTTTCTTTAACCTGCATAGCAATTTCTTGTGTAGCTCTTAAGATTTCTTGCCTTCCACCATAATTTAAGCAAATACCAAATACAAGCTTTTTGCGATCCTTCGTATTCTCTTCTAAATATGCTATATTTTTTTGAATCTTAGGATCTAGCCTACTTTTATCTCCATAAATTCTAATACAAATATCTTTATCACTTTGCTCTTTTATTAATCTTTCTGTATACTGATATAACAGTTTCATTAATCCTTCTACTTCTTCTTCACTACGCTTCCAGTTTTCTGTCGAAAAAGCATATACAGTAACATATTCTATTCCTAATTCATATGCATTTTCAATTAATTCTTCTACTCTACTTGCTCCTTTTTTATGACCAGCAGATACAGGCAATAAATGCTTTTTTGCCCATCTTCTATTTCCATCTAAAATCACTGCAATATGTTTGGGTAATATTTTTTCCATAATTTCCTCCTACTTTTCCCTTTCCTCTATATAATAAGCTAATTCCTTTAAAAAGGTGCTTTTTTCACCAAAAATAGAAATCTTAAGAACTGCCTCTTTAACAAGCTCCTCTAATATTTGTTTGCTTTTTTCTAGTCCATATTTTGAAATATACGTATTTTTATTTTTGTTTCTATCATTTCCTACTGGTTTTCCCATTTTTTCTACATTTCCTATTTCTGATAAAATATCATCTTTTACTTGAAAAGCAAGACCTATATTATCTGCATAATGCATTAATGCTTCCATTTGTTCTTGATCTGCTCCTCCTAAAAGAGCCCCCATTTTAATGGATTCTTTGATTAAAGCTCCTGTTTTATTCTTATGCATATACGCAAGTAAATCTATATCAATTACTTGATTTTCTGTTTCAACATCTACAAATTCACCAATAATCATTCTTTCAACTGCCATAGAAAATTCATGTAAAACTTTTTGCTTTAAGACAAGTTTTTGAGGATCTTTTTCATTTACAATATCTCTTGTCATCACTACATATGCTCTATTTAAAAGCGTATCTCCTGCAAGAAGAGCAGTAGCTTCTCCAAAAACTTTGTGATTAGATGGTTTTCCATGTCTTAAATCATCATTATCAATACATGGCATATCATCATGAATTAACGAAAAATTATGTACCATTTCCATTCCAACAAAATAAGGAATACACTCATGATAATCCGATTTAAAAAGAAAATACGTTGCAAGAAGTAAAATGGGTCTTAAACGCTTTCCTCCTGCAAGCAAACTATAGCACATTGCTTCCTCTAACTTTTTTTCTGGCACATCTGAAAAAACAGAGTATTTTTCTAAACTAGCATTTACAAGCTCCTGTAACCTTGTAAGCTCTTGTTGAAACTGATTTTCTTTTTCTCCCATAATATATTTCTCTCCATTCTTTTCCTTTTATATATTATATCCTTTTAAAATATATTGCTCTTGCAATCTTCTTAAAGACTGATAGATAATTTTTGCTCTTACCTCACCTACGCCGTCTACCTCGTCTAACTCATCTAACGTAGCCGTACAAATTCCCTGTAAAGAACCAAAAGCATTTACCACTTTATCAATTACATATACAGGCATTTTAGGTACTTTATTTAGCATTCTATAGCCTTTTGCAGAAACATTTAAATCTAGTATTTCCGGATGAATTTCATAGCCGAGTAATTTTACAATTTTTTCTGCTACAATTAGATCTTTTCTTTCTAATTTTCTAATTTCTTTTAAAATACTATCTGCTGTTCTTCCTTTTCCTTTTACAATCATATAATCTTGAATAATTTGTTTTTCTTCCGATTCTACATTTGCAATAATCTCTTCTAATTGAATGTTTACAAGTCTTCCCTCGGTTCCAAGTTCCACTATATTTAATTTAATCTCTGCTTCCATACGCATAATCATTTCGCTTCGATAAATACAATTTGCTACCGTTTCTAAAGAAACAATATCATCAAATTCATGTTCACTTAAAATATTTAAGGTATGATCAAAAACCGTTTTGTATTTTTCTAGTGCTTCTAATGTTTGATTTGCTCTCATAAGTACAACCGATGTTTCGTTAATTACATATCTAAAGTCACCTTTAAATATGGTAATAATTCCTCTTCTTTGCGAAATACAAATAACAATTTTATTGGTTTGTCTTGCCACACGTTCTGCAGTTCTATGTCTTGTTCCTGTTTCAATAGTAACCATTCTATAATCTGGATTTAACTGAACATTTGCCATCAGAATATTTTTTAAATCTTTGCTAATAATAATTGCACCATCCATTTTTGCAAGCTCATATAAAGCAGCTGGAGAAAAACTTTGCTCTAATTTAAAGCCTCCGTCAATAATGGATCCTAATTCTTCTACATTTGATATCACAATAAGAGCTCCTGTTTTTGCTTTTACAATGTTATCCAATCCTTCTCTTAGAGGAGTTCCTGGAGCCATGATCTTTAATAATTCTAATAATTCTTTTTGTTGCACTTTTTTCACCTATCCATTCTCTATAATTTGATTAATTGCTTGTTCTATTGTTCCAATTCCTACTAGCTGAATTGTCATAGATGTATTTTCCTTCTTTAAATTTTCAATTTGTTTGCAATTTCCAATAATCTTTTGATATCCCATTTTTTCAACTTCTTTTACTCGTTTTTCAAATTGATTAATACTTCGAATTTCTCCTGTTAATCCAACCTCTCCTATAAATACCGTCTTATTATCAATTACAATATTTTTATAACTAGAAACAATTGCCATAGCAACCGCTAAATCTACTGCAGGTTCGTCAATTCTTATTCCACCAATGACATTGATATACACATCTTGTGTTCCAAGATTAATATGACATCTTTTTTCAAGTACTGCTAAAATCATGCTCAATCGGTTCATATCAATTCCATTAGCGACTCTTCTAGGAATGTTATAATAAGAATGGGATGTTAAGGCTTGCACTTCTAGTAAATAGTAGAAGTCCCTTCTACAGTAGCAACAATACAAGTTCCCGGTAAATTTTGAGGTGCGTCAGATAAAAAAACTTCTGACATATTATTTACTTCTACCATTCCTATATCTTGCATATCAAAAATTCCGATTTCATTGGTTGAACCAAACCTATTTTTCACCCCTCTTACAATTCTATGTGAAAAAAATCTTTCTCCCTCGATATATAACACCGTATCTACCATATGTTCTAAAATTCTAGGCCCTGCAATCACACCATCTTTGGTAACATGCCCAATCACAATGACTGTAATTCCTTTTTTCTTTGCTAAGTACATCATCCTAGCAGTTACTTCTTTTACTTGTGATACACTTCCTGGTACAGAAGAAATTTCTTCATCATACATTGTTTGAATAGAATCAATGATACAAAACTTTGGTTCTACCATCTCTATTTTCGATTCTATTTCAGAAATATTTGTTTCACTTAAAAATAATATCTCATCCGATACTACTTTCAAACGATCTGCTCTCATTTTCACTTGTACTTCTGATTCCTCTCCTGAAACATAAAGCACTTTTCCAGTTTTAGCTAAATTTCCGCAAACTTGCATAATAAGTGTTGATTTTCCAATACCAGGTTCTCCTCCAATTAAATTTAAAGAACCTTCTACCAGTCCATTTCCTAAAACACGGTCTAACTCTTCAAAACCTGAACTAATTCTTACTGTTTTAGAAATCACAATTTCATTTAATTTTTTTACTTCCGCTTTTTCATGAAAAGGAGTGGCAAAACTCCTTGTAGAAGACTTACTACTGCTTTTTTTAACTACTTTTTCTTCTACAAAAGTATTCCAATTATTACATCCAGGACATCTTCCTAGCCATTTTGCACTTTCATATCCACATTCTTTACAAAAAAATACTGTATTTGCTCCTGCCATTTACTCACCAACTTTTTTAATGCTTTCTTTTAAAAATTGATACAAATCACTTTCTACACGATAGTCTCTTTCAAATCCCTCATCAATTGCATTTTTCTCTAGTAACTTTAAATAATCATTTCTTGTGTTTTCATCATAGACACAAATCGATATCCCATGATTTTCTTTTACAAAATTCATAGAATAAAAATCGGTAAATCCATCCCCTATATAAATGATATTCGTACAATTACTACTATTTTCATTAATTTCTAACAATTTTTTTACTTTATCTTTTGCCTCTACCACTTCTTTTACTCCAATGATTTCATTAGAAGAATTGTACAGAAAACTAGAACCTTTTATGGCAGTAAAATATTTTGCTATTTTAGTTTTTTCTAAAAATTCTTGCATACCAGAAGTGATAATATAATGCTCTAATTTTACTTGATGAAACTTTGCTGCTTTATTAATTGCTTCAAAAAACTCTTCTACTCCTTCTGCAAAAGATATCGTTTCTGCCCCCAAACAAATATTTTCATAAGAAGGTGCTAAACCTTTCTTATGAAACAAATCTATATATATATGCATAAATCTTTCTACCAACTGATCTTTATCTTTTATAAATTCCTTTGCATTTTTTATCATATCAACAATAGAAATTCCTAATTTCTTCATCACAGGATAACTAGGAAATACATGATCTGTTAATGTTCCATCAAAATCATACACTATTTTTATTTCTTTCATAATCGCTCCTTAAAAACAATTATATTATACTATATTCCCCTCTGACATTCAATAGAAACCTTTTGAAACAAAGAAAAATAGGCATGAATATTTACTATCATGTCTATTTTAAAACATTATTTTCTATGACTCATTATGTTTTGTAATTCAAAACGATGAACTTGCCCATTTTTATTTACTTCATCTATAAATAAAGAATAAGGTCTTACCCATAACGGAGCATTTTCATATAATCCTCTATAAATAACCATTTTTTCGCCAGTTTCACTATGACAAGCAATGTCTTCTACAAGATAATAATCCCCTTTATAATGCTTATAAATTCCTTTTATTTTTACTTCTTCCATTTTAGCTCCTCCTTTTTTTGTATTTTATCATATCAAAACTGATTACGCAACATCAAAATATTATGCAATCTTTTTTGCTTTAAATCCTTGTAAACTTGCTTTTTAATACTAATAATGATATAATACTATCAATTGTTTTTTATTGTCCAAAAAAATTTTAAAGGAGGCATTTATGTATTATCGAAGCAAAAGAATTTCTAGAGTGTCACGGTTGTGCTTAAGACATCCTAAGAAAATGTTACTCATCATTTCTTCTTTAGCATTTCTAATTGGTTTTTTCTGTATTCCCTTGCGAACCATGGAAGAAGCAGAATTTAAATCTTTAGAGACGACTGCCTATACCATTTATGACAAAATCACTTCTTATACGCCTTTAGAGCCAAATAAGATTGTCATAAATCAAGATAGTCATGGGAAAGCAATACATGTTTTCTTTGACCTTTCTAAGCAAGATAAAAATATTTCTTTTTTAAACAAGATTTCATCCAAAGCAATTTTAAGTATAGATGATCTCTCTGGAAATGTTTCTATTGAGCTTACGAACAGTAATTTAGGAATGAATCTTTCCATCTACCCACAAGAGCAGGAGAAAAAAAGTCCGGTTTTAAAGCAGATAGCATATAAGTTATACGATATCTTTTCGCCTATCTTCTTTGAACAAATACAAGACTTAACACTAACGCAAAAGAATCAAAAAATAACGATTTCTCTTACTACTAGTTCTTTTAATACGGATATTGGTGGAGTTACATTAATCAATGAAAATGGAAAACTTACCTATCAAAGAAGCTTTCTTCCCGGACTTCGCTTTAATTTGATGTTTGGTATTTGTTTTTCTTTATCTAGTATTGTGTTATTCCTTATTGCTTATGATTCTCTAAAAAAGAAACATAAAGTATCCTATCAATATTTAAGGTAGTAAAGGAGGGAAAAATGAAAACATTTGGAAATGACAAGAAAAAAGGCTAAAAATAATCTATAGTAGGAGGTGTCTTATGATCAGAACATATAATGGAAATATCAATCGGCAATCTATTTACGATCTTAAAAAAATATGTGCTGCTAATGCACAAGACAAAGAAACACTCAAAGAAGAATGTGAGAAATATGGTAGTATCATCGTCTGTTCTCATTTAAATCCTTTCACAGGACTTCCAGATAATTTCTCACCTGCACTTACTTTATATACAGAAAAAGATATCGAAGAATATGTACATGACTACTTCTTAGAAAGACTTGAAGGATATTTAAAAATTCACCCCACACAAAAAGATCCGTTACTAGAAGCTCTGCTTTCATATGTACAAGAACATTTTGGTTGTTTCCCAAATAAAGAAGAATTCAAGCAAATGGAAAAGGAAGCAGAAGCAAAACGGCTTTCAAAATCATCACAAAAAACTACAATTCTTCCTCCACCCATTACTGAACAACTTCTTTTACGAGAAATTTTGGAAATGGCAGAGGAAATCTTTGCGGTATATAGTGACACTATTCCAAAGGCTCGCAAAGAATATGATGACTTTGAATATTTCCCGATTCAGTCTGGTTTAAAAGGTGCTATTTCTCATAAAATTCATTTTCCCAAAAATTCTTTTTTAGATTATACCTGCATGGTGAAAATGGTCGGAGAAAAAAAGGAGCCTATTTTTATCACGATCACCTATTATCCTAATGGCAATGCATACTGCTATGCTGAAGATATATTGGATCAGGAGCTTGATATTCCGTTAACTGCAAAACTCATTACCATTCATCAAACGTTTTTAAATATGCTTCAAGAATATGGAATTTCTCTTAAAAGCGAAATTTCAAATTACCAGGATATAACTTCCTAACAAAGCAAAGCTACTGGACACTGATTCTCGTCCAGTAGCTTTTTGCACTGTTATGCGCATTCAATAAAAATTGGAAGCTCCTCTACTGCAAATTCTACCGAATAGTTACCGAGCAAATGCGGGCTTTTCCTGCACAACTCACAAAATGCTTTATTAAAGGAACTCTTGTCACTTTCTGCCATAGCAAAATAAATTGGTACCGACATATGGAACATATGCAAACACAAACCATCTCCGTCTCCTAGCAACAATTGATTTGACCAAACTGTCCAATAGCCTTTTTCATTCTTAAAGGTAATAAAATGACAAAAGCCATTATCTAGAGTAGCTCTTTCAATGATGAGTGTTCCCTCCATATTGCAGATGGTGTAATATAATTTTCTTGCGATCCGTTCCATCTCATTTTCTGTCCTTACTTCCATATTTCCCTCCTATATTTTATATTATTTTCATAAAATAAAACATTTAACTAATTAGTTTTAAAAACTAAAAACATATAAAACCTCATATTTAAATTATACATTACTTTACATAAAAAGTCAAATTTACAACAAAAAAAGAAATGCTCTAATAAACCAATTAGAGCACTTCCAAAAAGTCATTTTAAAATTTCTTTTAGACCTTCTTCCATATTAATTTTGGTAGGAATAATATATTTTGCATGAACTTTATGAGATATGAGATTTGTGATTACTTTTAACGCCCTTATCCCATCAAACCATAGTGGATTATCACTTCTTTTCCTTATTTCATCTAAAGAAGTAATAAAAGCATTTTGGTCATAGACATCACTCATTTTTCTTGTTAACATATATTTTTGATTTTCTTTTTCATATAATGTATTTTTCTCTAAGGAATACTTTGCATGATGATACCAATATAAATGATCTGTCCCTGCTAGAATTAAGACATCCGCTTTTTCTTCTATATTCCCTACTAATTTTTCAACTGCTTGATAGACTTCCTCAAAAGTACAAGTAGGAAAATCCTCTATTAGATCACTAAACTGACTATTAATGTCAACCACACCAAAAGAATAATATTTAGTTTTAAGAACTTTTCCCTGCTTTACAAAAAGTAACTCAATAGAACCTCCTCCAGTAATTAATATGCAAAGATTTCCATTATAAGGATGATTACTGTAACAACCTAAAGCAGTATATTTTGCTTCCATTTCCTGTGATACCACTTCTATTTGCAAATGAAATCTTTGATATAACTTTTGATTGATCGTTTTTAACTCCTCTTCTGTCATATCTCTAAAAATACTACATCCATATACATGTACGTTTTTCGTATATTGTAAAGCATGATCAATCACCTTGTATAACTGTTCCAAGTCCGTTTGTCTTATCTTTCCTTCTTTTTTATAATTTTTCTTAAATTCTATTGTTACACTATTTTCATGAATTAGTTTCTCTCCTTCATAAACATGTGTTTTCGTATTTATACTACCAATTTCTATAATTGCAATTCTTTTCTCCATTTTTTTCTCCCTTACAAATTTGTTTACAAGTGCCTAATTCTTCATTTAAAGTTTTCTTTTTTTATGCCTCCTAACTTTTAAAACTTGTATCTATCAGGATAACCAAATGACATTCTTGTTTTATCATATTTTTTAAGATAAATCAATTATTTTTTCCCATTCTAAATCTTTTTTGCCAAAGTGTCCATAATTGGTCGTTTTCGAATAAATAGGTCTTTTTAGCTTTAAATATGCAATCATTCCATTAGGAGTTAAATCAAATTTATTCTGAATGAGTGCTATCAGTTCTTGGTCGGTTTTATTTCCAGTCCCAAAAGTATTTACATAAATAGATAATGGTTCTTGAACACCGATTGCATAAGAAACTTGTATTTCACATTTGATAGCATATCCATTTGCAACAATATTTTTTGCAATATGTCTTAACATATAGGCAGCTGATCGATCCACTTTGCTAGGATCTTTTCCAGAAAAAGCCCCACCTCCATGTTTGCTATATCCACCATATGTATCTACGATCAATTTTCTTCCTGTTAATCCAGTATCTCCTAATGGTCCCCCTATTACAAATCTTCCAGTTGGATTAATATATATTTTGGTATTAAAATCAATCATCTTTTGATCCACAGTAGTATCAATTACTTTTTCTTGAATATCTTTTCGAATTTGCTCTAGTGAAATATTTTCTAAATGTTGTGCTGAAATTACAATTGCTTCTATTCTTTTCGGATGATCTTGCTCATATTCTACTGTTACTTGTGTTTTTCCATCTGGTCTTAAATATGGAATCTGTTTATTTTTTCTAACTTCTGTAAGTTTTTGCGCCAACTGATGAGCAACAGAAAGTGCATAAGGCATATACTCTGGAGTCTCTTTGCATGCATATCCAAAGATAATTCCTTGATCTCCTGCTCCTCCATGATCTACTCCTAATGCAATATCTAAACTTTGTTTTGCAATATCTATGTTGATTTTACAAGTTCGATAATCCATATCTAATTTTTCATCATCAAATCCAATCTCTTTTATTTTTTCTCTTACAAGTTGTTCAATAGAAAAATTTGCTTGACTTGTAATTTGCCCTGCAATGGTAATTGTATTTTTATGAGCAAGCGTTTCAACTGCTACTCTTGCATTTTCGTCTTGTTTTAAACATTCATCTAAAATCATGTCAGAAATGGTATCACATAACTTATCTGGGTGCCCTTCTGTTACACTTTCTGACGTAAAATAATATTTTCTCATTTTTTCACCTACTTATTTATTTTAATATAGCAATTGTATCATATGCCTTTTTATTTCACAAGTTCTCTTATGAAATCACAAGAGAAAAGTTCTGGAGAAAAATTCTCCAGAACCCATTATGAAAAGCTTTTTCTTGTATTTAATTTCTTTAGTGAAATAAAAAGTATTAATAATGAATTTATTATCCCGTAAAGAGACGCAACTATCATCCAAGTAACCACTCCAAATATAGGGATAGAAATAGCAAAACCTAGTCTCTCTCCTAGTACATATTCTTTCCAAATATTAGGTTGTTGATCTAAAATTTTTAAGTCTTTGGATAACGTTACTTTAGTACTTACAGATGTTGGGAAAATTTCTAGATCCTGTTTTTTAAGATAACACGTAAACAATATATGATCCTTTTTATCCTCTATTTGATAGCCGACATCTTCTGGTATTGCGCTAATATCGATTTTATCTTGTTTTATTACATCACTGATTACTTGGTCAAGGTATCCATATGAGTTTTTCGCATAAAGTTCTAACTCTTTTCCGTACCTCGGCAATAACATAAAAGAATAGATAATGCTACTAAGCATTGTGATCACTCCAAAAGAAATTATAAATGCCAAAGAAATTGTAACCTTTTTACTTTTCTTAACTCTTTTTAACGCTAAATCACAAAAATACCGTTTTTCTTTCATGCTAATCCTCCTTGAAAATAATTATTTTATTCTTTCAAACTAAATTCCCCTCTCTGCGAAAACAGAGAGGGAATGAAAATTATATTTACCATATATCATCCAAGTATACTCTCATCCATAAAACAGCGCAAGCAATAAAAGAAAGTACTCCCCAAATGCAATATAAAACATTGTTAGGATAAATACTAATTCCATCTGGATGTGTAACGGAAACACTTGATTCCTTCTGATCCGTTAATGTCTCACGAAGTTTCATGAGTACATTTGTTTTTTCTAAAGCAGTGGCCTCTTCTGGAAGTTCCTCAAGTTCTTCATAAGACTTTTTCATGTTTTGATACCAATAACCTATATCATTTTTCGGCTGATGTAAAATAATAGATACAACACCTTCTGTTAAACCATGCTCTTCTGCATAAGAAATCGCCTGAGCAAGTTCTTCCTTTGCCAATTCAACCGTTCCAGCGTTTGCAGCTCTTTTAATATATTGCTCACAGTTTATATTAAATGATACTGCATTTTTAATCCGTAATACCATACATGCACCGCACATAATGGTTGCTAAAATAGCAAACACCAAAAAAACAACTTTACTGTTAGATTCCGTTCTTTGACTCATATGAAAACCTCCTATTAAATTATTATAGAATATATGAAAACATGCAAGTTTATTATAACATAGTTTACTTAAAATTACAATAAAAATTTTATCTTCCCCTATTTTCTACCTAAGAAAAAAATACAGATGAGCAATGTAAAATCTCATCTGTATTTGTGGTTATTTAGATAACAAAACTAATTTTGCTTGTGCACAATCTTCCCCTGAAAAGCATACGATTTTTTCCTTCTGCGGATTAAGAATAACGGACAAAAAATCTCCATATTGTTGTGTAAAATCTTGGTGATTTTTCGTATCATGAATGCTAAACCGAAACTCTGTCTCTCCTGGGTGACTATGGGCAAATCCTAAAAACTTCACCTCTCCCAATGAGTCTTGATAAACAGTGTCTGATTTGGATAAATTTTCATTAATGATTGCTACTTCATCCATTACCTGACTTACGCAAAAATCATCCATCGTAGCCATATTATGTGCTCGATTGTATAGAATACTTGGTACAGCATATTTTACCAAAGATACCGTATCAAAACTATGCCCTATTAAAGCCATTTGTTGTTCATATAGATTGCTTGGATGTCGCTCTCCATAATGAAAGAAACTGTATAAATCTTTCGTTGCTTGTGGCGTAAAGATGACCGTTTTGCTAGCTTCAAACTTAGCAGGGCTAATCGTATGATGTTGCAATGTTCCATTCTTTTGAATTAACAAAGAAAGAAGCTTTTTAGCAGATACTTCCTGTTCATCTTCATGAAGTTTCTTTGTAAAAAAATCCCTGTAACAAAATAATGGGGTATTTGTTTCAAAATCAAATGTATGGAAACTATCTCCCTTACAATTCTCCCAATAGTTACAATTTTCACATTGCTTAGCTTTCGTTCTATCAGGATCTCTGTAAAATTCAAAACGATTTTTCCAAACTTCACAGAAAGGATCCTTTAAAACGTTTCCTTGTATCAATTCTTTTCTTCTTGGAATATTAGGACATCCAAAAATATCCCCATTTGAAAGAATTGAAGCAACACAAATTCCAGTATGACAAGCAAACTTTTTACCTGTTGGATCTAGCGTATCTTGAGTATTTCCAAAATAATGTGTACAACTCCATACAACAGGAAGCGAGGAAAAGGCATGTTTCTTCATAAAGTCAAAGAGAAAATAATAATCCTCTTCACTTAACATTAAGGGCTCATTGTCTTTTGCTCTACCAATAGGATCAATTCCACTAATTCTAAATGAATCAATTTGCAAAGAACTTAATAGCTGATAAACTTTTTCTAACTCATGAATATTCTTTTTGGTGGCGATAAAAGTAACCTGAATATGTTCAATAAAATTACTTTCTTTTAACCTTTTAATAGCAGAAATAATTCTATCAAACGAACCAGGAACATGTCTAAATGCTTCATGCGTCTCTTTCATTCCATCAAGGCTAATTGTTATTGTAGACATGTGTGTTTCTTTCATCTTCCTAATAACATCTTCTGTAATTAACATTCCATTTGTTACCAGTCCCCACTTAAATCCAAGTCTATCTGCATGTCCTGTAATTTCAAATAGATCCTTTCGTATAAGTGGTTCTCCACCTGTTATATTAAGCATAATCGTTTGGGTTCCAAAATTTTCAGCTACCTCATCCAGTACTCTTTTAAAAGTATCTGCAGATAATTCATCCCTTTTATCCGCAGTACATCTGCTACCACAATGATCGCAAAGAGCATTACAGCGACTAGTAACCTCCAAAAAGAGTGTGTTTAATGGATAATTCCTCATATACCCTCCTTTCAATTACTTAGATTCTTCTACCGTCCCTGTTGCCACTATGCTATCTTTTTCAGAATACCGTTCCGCTTCATTGATTGCCTCTTCAACACTACGAGCCATTGGACACCCATAAAGACATCTTCCTCCACCTAAAGAAGATCTATTACGTACCACAGGTCTAGGTTCTGGCTTTCCATCTTGAATCACGATACGACTTTTTTCTTGAATACCTAATTCTTTTAAAGATCGACATTTATCTGTACAAATCTCTGTAAGATTTGTTTTTGTATCATCTTCTAAGAATACCTTGGTTGTAGAGTATGACTCCCGATAAGAAGAGATATAACCTAAATCTCTCAAATAGGCTTTTAACACCACCTCATTCATATCTGCAGGAATTGTTACCTGACTATATTCCTTCCGATTACGTGTTACATACAAATGCATAAGTTCTCTTGCTGACATTTTCCTAAATCTCCTTTCATGGTATATTCATCTGTTTGTTACTAAAAACCCCCTCCTTTTCATAAACTTTTACCAAATGAAGTATTAACTTACATTAAAAATTTTGCTATAAGCAAATTTTATGCAAACATTCTATCATCTTTTTTACATAAAGTCAAACGAAATATTTAAAGAAACAAATCAGTTTTAATTGCTACTATATTTTCACCAAACACTGCATAATCCTTGCTTTTTCATGTTGTGTATGCTAAACTATTGTTGTCAAAATCATTTTTTAACATTTTAATAAAGGTTAAGGAGGAAAAAGTATGATTATTATTAACAATGGACCAGTTTCAAGAAGAAATATAATAAGTATCTCACATGGTACAAACGTCGAAGAAACTGGTAAATTTGAAGAATTTAACCAAAAGAAAGTAAAAGATTCTAGCGATATTGATAAGATAACAATCGATTCAAAATTTGTCGATGTTCATGTTTTAGCTTCCAATTCATCCAAGATCCAAGCACACTTCTATGGTGAGGCAAATATTGATGGAGATGTCATCTTTGATGTTCAAGTGGTAAATCGTGAACTTAGAATTACGTTAAAGTTTACTGGCATCTGTGTTAGTGGAAATTTAAACCTCGATGTTACTGTACCCCACAAGATGTTTGAAATGATTTCTTTGAAGAGTTCATCAGCAGACTTCACCTTAAATGAGGGGGTTCAAACTGACTATCTTAAAATAGAAACAAAGTCTGGTGATTTGGAAACTCATGCAACCGTAAACAATGTTTCCATTTCCACAATGAGCGGAGATATCGATCTTTACATCAATGCAGAACAAAATGTTAGCGTTGAAGTTTCTACAATGAGCGGTGACGTATCAGTAGAATTTAGCAATATTAGACATGTCAACCTTTCTGCAAGTTCTATGAGTGGTAAAGTTAAGAATCGTCACAACGGTAACAGAGGTTTTACCGCTAACGTAAATATTTCTACAATGGGTGGAGATATAAAAATTAGATAATTTATGTTCCATAATTTTACAAGCTGTGTTATTAATAATAGCGCAGCTTGTTTTTAATGAATAAACGTAAAAAAAGTACTAAAATAACAGTACTTCTTCACAAACAAATTTAATATTAGTGCCAATAGTATAGTTATCTACAACTTTCTGGCTCTCTTAACGATTGATATAAAAATCAATTCATTTACTAAAGTATATCATATTTTGATAAATTACAAAGAATCACAAAAAATTAGTTTAAAATAGCAAAAAAGGAGACAAAGTCCTCTTCATTGCGTGCTATCCACTTTTTATTCTTTTCAGCTACAAATTAGTAGAGAATTATCTCCTTTTTTGAATCTTCCATTCCTGCACGAATAAGTCCAAAATTTGCTCCACTAAGAGCACCGACAAGTCCTGTTCCAATCGATATTGAAGCTACAGGTTTATCTCCAGGAATTGCATCAAAGCACTTCTTAATGATTTCCCGCTGATTATTCCAGCCTTTATCCAAGGAATGGCAACAGAGAGCAAAGAATTCAATACCATCAACCTTTTTAGTTAACACTGTACCTAACTTGGTTTCTCCAATGTAAGCCAGTTCAGGCCAAAATTTTCTAGAAATCATTCCTGCAAACCCGGAGTCATTTATTCCTTCGGTGTTGACAGCAAAAGCTATCCGTTTTTCGTTACCTTTGAGAATGTCCCCATTTTTTGTTTTAATAATCATAATGCCATTTCCTCCTAACCAAATATTTTTAGAATAAATATTATTACATAGGATTATTATAGCACAAAACTCCAATTTTTCAACGTTTTACCATAATAATTTAGAATAAGTTTATAATATTGAAAAAATTCCTAGCAAAAAAGATCCATCAAAATTTATATATATCTAACTTAATAAAAATTTTTAATTAATACAATTTTAACACAACTAGACTATTTTTATATCATTTTGTTAATTTTTATGAAATAAATGCAAAATAAAAAAGTAGTATAATTGCCTGTTTTAAGCCTTTTATACTACTTTATATTATTTTGTAAAATTTTATACAAAAGCATATAACTGGTGGAGATGGTGGGAGTTGAACCCACGTCCATAAATTCTATTCTATCAACTTCTCCGAGTGCAGTAAATTTTATTTTACAAATTGTTAGCTTAAAAATTTACAAAAATACTATCAACCGAATGGAAAAATCCCCATTAACTTTACCATTATCGTTAATTTTGTTGCTAGATCATTCGAAGCCCTTTATTACCCTCTAGCAAAATAATAAAAGACTCGCTACCTTAGGCAGCTAATGCAAATTTATTATTATCTGCGTTTAATTTTATTTCTCGTTTTTATAGTGGCCAACGAGAATCCACTACTCGCTATCAATAGAATCAAAATAGATGTCGAAACCTTACATCCCCATATAGTTATTATAACATAAAACACTAAAAAAGAATAGCATTTTTTTGAAATATCTAGATCACTTTACTTATTTTTTCCGTAAACATTTTTTAATATATATCATTATTTTTTGAAATACATTATATTTTGGAGTTTTTACTAGCAAATTTTGATTATCCATCATATTGTTGCCCTCTACTTCCTCTGAATCAGAAATAGTTGCCCTTTTAAATGCTTCTTCTGGGCAAAATCCCACCTTCTGTTCTTCTATCATACGTCTATCATCATTTTGTTTTTTTATGATTTTTTCTCTTTGAATATCTGTAGCCCAGTAATCTCTAAAAAGAATTGCTATAATCCCTTTTGCTATTTTTGAAACATTTTGTTCATTTAGTGTTTTATTAGGTGAATAAGTAAAATGATAATTATCATTTGCATTTTCTTTAAACAATTCAATTTTATTTTTAGGTATTTTATTATAATCCTCTAAAGAAACATACTTTAATATTTGCAATACTTCGGTATAAGCATTTGCATAGTTTATATCAATCATATTTCATCTCCTACCTATTTTGCACATTTTTTTGTGCATTTTGTCGCTCTATCATCATTCTTTCTTGTACTTTTTGATCACTTTCTATTTTATCTAAAAAAGCAGTATCTTGTTGTTCTTCCCAACTTTCTAAGCCTAATTTTTCAGTAAATAATTGTTCTTTTTGTTTTGCATAAAACATAAAATCGTCTAATATATCCAGTTTAATATCTCCATAAACTTTACATCTATCATACATTTCCATTAAAATATGTAACATATCTGTCCTTCCATTAGAATCTGTTACTTGCATGATTCTTTCTGGCTCGATTTTTGCGTCAAAGTAAGTATGCATATTCCATTTATCCATAACAATACTATTCACATCACTATACTCTCCATACATTTCCTTCATGTAAAGGTAAGGTTTTATATTTCCCCTTTCCTTCTGATCAAGTGCATTTTTCTTGTTATAATCTATATCATCAGATGAAAAATCTACTTCTGGTTTTAAATCTACTGTCAAAAAAATTTTTTCTTTTAAAGAATGATAGGATAACTCAAAAGCTTTTTCTTTTCGCATATTATCTACTAAATATTCTTTACTTAAAAAGGCTTTTCCCCATTCATGATATTTTAAATTCCTCTCTTCTTCCTCTAATCCGTTATAAATGCCAAATTGATTTTTTTCTCCATACATTCTGTGCATAAGCCATTTTATCCAAGTGTTCGTTCCCTGTAAAGTAGAAATCATGCCAGATGAAAAGAAAATGGATGCTTTTTCATCAATACCATCTGAATGCTTACCAATATTTGAAATTAAACCATTTTGATTAATAGACATTAAACTATTTTCATCTGTAAAATGAAAATATGTATTTACAACATCTAAATCACTCAGCTTACATTTTTTGGGTAATCTATCTTGAAAATGCTTTCTAACATCTTCTATTGTTGAGATATTGTTTCTATCTAATTCTTGTCTAACTTCCTCATCATCTAAAGTAACAAGTTTATCGATTAATTGTCTAATACTTGTTTTATTTTTTTCATTGATCATGTCATTTAATACATTTATAATATCTTGTTTAGATATCATTTGTTGAGACATTTCCTTCACATCCTTCATTATCTAAAACCATTATTATCATTATATCATATCGAAAAAAAAATAAAAATATGTCTGAGACAATTTTTAAATCTGCTAAGTTCTTCATTTGACTTTTCAAGTATTATGTTATATAATAGAGGGAGTTTTTCGTATATATCCCACTTTTATTAAGAAAGGAGACCATTATGGTAAATGATTATTCTAGAACTGCCCTAAAAGAATTATTAACATGGGGCATTCAGTCCATATCCGAATTTACAAACATTCGGGAGCATGTAGGAAATGCAACGATTGAATTACAGCTTTTTTCCGATAACATGCTTTATACCATGCTTCATTTTATGAATGAGAAAAAGACTTTTGCTGATGAGTCAGAAGCAAGACATGAAATCATCAACAATTTCATTAATGACTATCGTGCACATCATAGGATTAGAAGAAAAGAAGATTTTTACCCAGAAGAATATGATAACAGACCAGATATTCAATTTTTATTTTGGTGTGTTTGGATCATTCCTAATATTCTTGTTAATCCTGTAAGCAATACTTATCATGAAGAGCACGCAAACAAATTTATCACTAAAATTCCATATTTACTTTCTATTTATGATGAGCATTTTGCAAATGAACCACAGGAAAATGTCTTTAAAATATTAACACAAGCAATGTCATTTTGTTTAATTTTTCCTTAATATACAAAAATCCCAATAGAATTTTTTCTTCTATTGGGTATTTTTGTTTACATTTCTGCAAATTTAAAATTATTCCATAACTGCTACGGCACCAGCTGCTTTTAAAGCTTCTACTAATTTTTCAGCTTCTTCCTTAGGCATAGCTTCTTTTACAGTCTTAGGTGCTGCATCTACTAAATCTTTAGCATCTTTTAATCCTAAACCTGTAGCTTCTCTAACTGCTTTGATAACTGCAATTTTAGATGCACCAGCGTCTTTTAATACTACGTTAAATTCTGATTTTTCTTCAGCTGCTGCAGCTCCACCTGCAACAGGTCCAGCAGCAACAACAGCTGCAGCTGCACTTACTCCAAATTCTTCTTCAATAGCTTTTACTAGATCAGCTAGTTCTACTACTGATAATCCTTTTATTTCTTCCATTATTTTTTCTATTTTTTCCATTTTAAAATCCTCCTTAAATATCTAAAAATAATTTCTTCCTAAATTAAATCCATACTATGCATTCTCTTCTTGTTTTTCTTTTACTTGATTTAATACTACTGCAAGATTTCTGATATTTCCAAGTAATGCAGAAGCAAGCATAGTGTATAATGTTTCTTTTGATGGTAGATTTGCGATTTTCTTAATTTCGCTTTCTTCAACTTTTCTACCTTCTAAGATTCCTAATTTAATACG
The DNA here is from genome assembly GCA_944386605.1 of uncultured Clostridia bacterium. Lineage (GTDB taxonomy): Bacteria > Bacillota > Clostridia > TANB77 > CAG-465 > CAG-465. The sequence goes on from CALXBS010000004.1 coordinate 43,288, forward strand.
ATAAAAATCGTGATCTTTTGCATAATCATAAACTGCTTTTGCAGCTTCGATGTAATTTTCATTTGCAATAATAACAGCAGTTGGTCCTTCTAAGTTTTCAATTCCTTCTACTTTAGCATTTTTAGCAGCAAATTCAATTGTAGAATTTTTTACTACCATACATTCATTTCCATTTTCTCTTAAAGCAGCACGTAATTTTGTATCATCTTCAACGTTGATACCTCTATATTCTACCAACATGATCATTGTTGCATTTTCAAATTTCTTTGATAATTCTTCTACTTTCTTTTGTTTGATATCTAATACTTTTTTACTTGGCACTTTTTATGACACCTCCTCAAATGCAAAAAAAGTTCTTGTTAAATACTACCAAGATTACACATAGTATCTAACAAGAATTCCGTTCCTATTAGCTTATCATTGTAACCTCGGTAGGAATTATGGAATTAACATTCCACCTACTGTCTTGGGTTTACTTTTATTCCAGCGCCCATAGTTGTTGATATAGCAATTGATTTTAAGTATGTTCCTTTCGCAGCTGCTGGTTTTGCTTTTACAATAGCATCTAATAATGTATTGTAGTTTTGCATTAACTTTTCAGCACCGAAAGATACTTTTCCAATTGGACAATGAATAATATTATTCTTATCTAATCTATATTCAATTTTACCAGCTTTAATTTCAGTAACTGCTTTTGCTACATCCATTGTAACAGTACCTGATTTTGGATTTGGCATAAGACCTTTAGGTCCAAGTAGCTTAGCAATTCTTCCTAATGAAGCCATCATATCAGGTGTAGCAACAACAACATCATAATCAAACCATCCGCCTTGGATTTTTTGAATCATATCATCATCACCAACAAAATCAGCACCTGCTTCTTTAGCAGCTTCTGCTTTGTCACCTTTAGCAATGACTAAAACTTTTTTTGTTTTACCTGTTCCATTTGGAAGCACAATAACGCCTCTTACTTGTTGATCTGCTTGTTTAGAATCAACACCTAATTTAATGTGCATTTCAACAGTTTCATCAAATTTAGCTTTAGGCATTTTAAGTGCTATATCCATTGCTTCAGATAAGTCATAAAGTTTACCTGGTTCAACTAATTTCATAGCTTCTTTCATTCTTTTGCTCATTCTTTTTCCCTCCTTTGGTCATAGCGAACATATTTTTATGCTCTCCCATTATTAGCCTATAACTTCGATCCCCATTGATCTAGCTGTACCCTTAATAATAGATACTGCTGATTCTAATGATGATGCGTTAAGGTCTTTCATTTTAATTTTTGCAATTTCTTCCACTTGTGCAAGAGTTACTTTTCCCACTTTTTCTTTATGTGGTTTACCAGAAGCTTTTTCAATTTTTGCTGCTTGTTTTAAAAGTACTGCTGCAGGTGGGGTTTTTAGAATATATTCAAATGATTTGTCTGCATAAACAGTAAGTACAACTGGGAATATCATTCCAGCATCCTTTGCTGTTTTTTCATTGAAATCTTTACAAAATTGCATAATGTTAATTCCTGTTGGTCCCAATGCAGGTCCTACTGGTGGTGCAGGATTTGCTTTTCCAGCTTGTATTTGCAATTTTACTACATGTGTAACTTTCTTTTCAGCCATCATTTTCACCTCCTTAAGCATTGCAATTTATATAAATATATAGAAACTATATACTTAAATACTTATTTATATTTTTTGAATTTGGTTAAAATCTAATTCAACAGTAGTTTCTCTGCCAAACATAGATACTTTAACCTTTACTCTTTTTTTATCTTTAAATATTTCTTCAATAACTGCTGAATAATTATAGAATGGTTCTGCTGTTATTCTAACACTATCTCCTACCTCAAAATCAAGGTTAATAATATCTTCAATTCCTAAAGATTGCATTTCCTTATCTGTTAAAGGTAAAGGCTTATCCCCAACTCCAACAAAATTAAAAACACCTTTTATATTTTTAACAACATACCATGTTTCATCAGACATAATCATCTTTACAAGAACATATCCTGGAAAAACTTTTTTAATAGAAGTTTTTTGTTTTCCATCTTTAATTTCTATTTCTTCTTCCATTGGGATAATAATTTCTTGAATTTTCTCTTGGAGTCCTCTATTTTCAACAATTTTTTCTAGAGTTGCTTTTACTTTATTCTCATATCCAGAATAAGTATATACAACATACCAACGTGCTAATTCTGTCTCTTCATGGTTTGTATTGTCTTCATTTAAAACGTCTTGTTTATTTTCCTCCACAATTTTCAGCTCCTTTTTTAGTTTTAGTATGATTGATATTGTTATCCTATTTTATTTAAGATGACATCCCATAATTTGCTATCTGCAAATTCAAGAATCATATCGAAGCCAAGCACTATTACAGCAAAAGCTAATATCAATAGTACTACTAATACTGTATTATTTATTAATTGTTTTTTGGTTGGCCATACAACTTTTTTTAATTCGGCTTTTACACCTTTAAAAAATCCTTTTGCCATAACAATCTCTCCTTAAACACAACATACTCCCACCATTCTATGATGAACATAGAATACTGGGGGCTTCTCGTTTTATATTTTTGTTAACGAGCTATCCCCGTGTGTTTCACGGTTCTATAGATTTGGTTATTTTACAAGTTTTTAACCGTTTTTAGTATAGCATTGATCACTTACTTTGTCAAGCTAAGTACATCCTCTTTCTATACGAAAGACCAACTCTATGATTTATCAAAAACTATTTTGTTTCTTTGTGAATTGTATGTTTTCCACAAAATTTACAGAATTTTCTTTTTTCTAATCTATCAGGATTATTTCTTTTATTCTTCTCTGTTTCATAATTTCTTTGCTTGCATTCAGTACATGCTAATGTTAGATTTTCTCTCATAAAAAACACCTCCACGCTCTATCAATCATGTATGCCAAATTATTCTACCATATTTTTATTGTAAAGTCAAGAAAAAATGCGACAAAATTTTATTTAGTACTAGATTAGAACCTTTTTCTCACGCATATTATAAAACAAATGTTGTTGTACAATTCCAGCATCTTGTTGAAACATCGTATTTGCATAATCTAAAATATCTTTTTTCTTAACCTTTCCATCATTAATTCTAAAATATAGTATTGCCATCACTCTTTCTACCCATACATCAATAGGAAATACCTCTTTTCGATCACACGAAAATAGCATAATGCAATCTGCTACTTTTTGTCCTACTCCTTTCAAAGTAAGTAATTTTTTTCTTAATTCCTCTGTGGAAAGTTTCTTGATTTCTTCTTCCTCTATTTTATGTGAAAGAATATCTTGAACTGTTTGAACAAGATAAGCATCTCTAAAGCCTACACCACATTCTCTAAATTCTTTTTGGGTTACTTTTTCTAACTCTTTCAGAGTAGGAAATAAATAATATTCCTCTCCTTCAAAAGTTACTTTTTTACCATATCGTTCAGCAATTTTTTGAACAGATCCTTTAATTCTAGGAATATTATTATTTGCTGAAATAATATAAGAAATAAGTGTTTCAAAAAAATCTTGCTTTAAAAGACGTAATCCACTGGTATTTTCTAATGCATTTTTTATATTCTCATCTATTTTACAAATCCTATTTTCTATTTCTACATAATTTTCATCTAAACTAAAATAATGTCTTACGGTTTCTTCTAAATTCTCTTCTACATTACTTTTAATATATAATTTATTTCCTTCTTGTTTTATTTTTAATACTCTATCCTTAATAATGCCTATATACTCATTTTTTTCTGGATCAAGCGCTTGCCATCTAAAACATTGACCACATTCTAATGTGTCTTTTAAACAAAAACATTCTACATTTAATACGAACTCTTTCATTTTACATCCCTATTTCTTTTAAGCCTTGGAATAAATTTTTCTGCAAATTGATATTCATCACGATTTTTAATATATAAATAACCTATAATAGAAAACACAATAGCACCTATAAAATTAACAATTAAATCTTTCATTGTATCTATAATACCAAGATCTAAGTAACCACCTTCTATCGTTGTTTCTACTAAATTACCATTCTTATCTTCATGATAAATAACGGTATGATCAATATCATCAATCGTATATTCTTTATTTTTTCCTTCTGGGTTTAAATGAATACTAGAAATAGAATTTACAATAGTATCTTTTTGCATATCCATTTGAAAAACTTGATCCCCTGTAAATTCAAAAAATTCCCATAAAACACCAATGGTCATTGAAAAACAAAAAGCTACTACTGCAACAAAAATAGGAGATAAATTAATGTGAACATTTTCACTTTTATTAAATATATCTACCAAAGAAAAACCAATTGCAGCACACAAGAATCCATTAATGGTATGAAGCATCGTATCCCAATGCTTAAATATTCCATAAAAATTTTGTAATTCTCCCAAAATTTCTGCTGAAAAAATAAAAAGTAAAATAATAATTTCCAAAGCATTTGGAAGTTCAATTTTTAACCTTCTATCCACAATAAAAGGTATTAAAAATAAAATAAGTGTTAAAACACACAAAAATACATTATCCCAATTCCTATGTAATATTTGTGCAATTAATGAAATAATGACTAATGTTCTTAAAATAAAATATACTATTAAAGTACTTTTTTTGCTCTCCCTATACGCTTCTTTTACATTTTTTAACATAAACTTCTCCTTATTCATTACTTTGATTTAATATCGTTTCTAAACTTGTATCCCCAAAAAAGGTATTCATATTGTATAAAAATAAAACATCGGTTATTTTTTTACCATTAATAATCTCCATGATATCTCCATAATAATAACGTGGATCAATTACAACAATCTCACTATAATATGGAATTAAAAAAGGAATCAAACAATTTGCATAAGAGTCTTTAAAAATCAGTAATCTTTTGTCACCAGATACATTTGTTGCAATATCAATTCTTGCGTGATTTCCACCAAAAAATACCTCATATGCATTACTACTGTACTGTTTTTCTAAATCATAGACAGTTGTAGCACTTTTTCCTTCTTCTGGATAAGTAACATAATAGACAATATCCTCTGTTTTTGGTAAGTAAATTTCTACAACATCCTCTACCTCTTCATAAGAAATTTTGTTAGCAAGTGTCCCTATAAAATGATTATTACTAACATATACATCATATTCATATTTTGTTTCCTGATCTTTTAAAAACTCATCTGCCAAATATTTAGCTGAAAGTGTTGTCCAATGATGATCAGTATCATAAAATATTTTCTCCTCTTTATGAGCAAGTAAAATATCTTTTGCATTTATTTTTATCATCTTATCTGTTAATTTAGATAAAAATGTATCATAAAAATCTAATTGCTGATATTCTGTGTCAATCTCTTCTGCATAAATTCCAGCCTTATTTGGAATTAGCATCATATTCATAATAATATCTGGATTTTGCTCTTGAAAAGCATTGATTAGATTTGCTTTTAGGTTCATGACCTCTTCTGTAGGATAAACAGGTTCTTGAATAAGTCTACCATTTTCTCCAAAATAAACATCTTGTATCTTCTTTACCCCTAATCCTTTTACTAATTTTGTTTTTAAACTCATTAACTTATAGCGTAATGGAAATTGATCCTCTATATATTCTTCATAATTTTTTTGAAATTTTCCTTCCTGATAACTGGAAATAGAAAAATCTGGTTTTTGTGCAAGTGCTCTTTGTTCTTTTTCAGAAATCTCCTGATCAGGTATGATTATTTGAACAAGGAAAATACTGATTAGAATAGCAAATAAAGTAATACCCATTCCTAAATTTTTATTTTTCATCTCTTGCACCTCCTAAAAATTAGAATATAAAAATGACACAAAAGTATCACTTACAAGATAAGATGATGTAATGACTAATATGATAATCATTACTGCAATATTTAGTACATTTATCACCAATTGATTTTTGAAATATAATACTTTGTATAAATTTTTAAAAATAGGCGTACAAGCAATGATTCCAATTAAATAATAACACCAATTATTTCTAAATAAAAACAAAGATTCAAAATCCGAAAATCCATTTCCTCCAAATAAGCAACTAATATGATTAGAAATACTTGCAAAATCTGTACAATAGAAAAAAATCCAACCAAAGCTAACTAGTAAAAAACTATATAAAATACTAAATATTTTTGGGATTTTTTCTAAAATTTTTCTAAAAAATAATTTTTCTAAAACAATAAGTACACCAAAATAAGCGCCCCAAAGCATAAAATTTAAAGTTGCTCCATGCCACATTCCTGTTAAGACCCATACAACCATTAGATTCATCACTAATCTTATCTTTCCAACTCTATTTCCGCCTAAAGGAATATATACATAATCTTTAAAGAAACTTCCTAAAGTCATATGCCATCTTCTCCAAAAATCAGAAATGCTTGTTGCAAGATAAGGATATTTGAAATTCTCTGGTAAAATAAATCCAAACATGTTTCCAAGTCCTATTGCCATATGAGAATATCCACAAAAATCAAAATATATTTGAAGTGTAAATGTAAATACTGAAAGCAATGCACTGGTTACAGATATGACTTGAATTTGTGAAAGTATACTAGCAAATGTATTTGCAAGAATTACTTTCATCGCAAGCCCAATGATAAAACGCTTCATACCATTGTTAAATAATGGTTTTGTAATAGAACGTTTTTTGATCTTTTCCTTTATTTCATCATAACGTGTGATGGGTCCCATAAGAAGCTTTGGAAAAAATGACACATATAGTGAAAAATCAATTAGATTTTTTTCTGCTTCTATTTTTTTAGTGTACACATCTACATTATAAGAAATCAGTGAAAAAATATAAAAAGATAAACCAATTGGTACCGGTAATATCTGATAATGAATGGTATCTTTTACAATGAAATCTAAAATACCACTATAATATTTATAATAAATTAAAATAAATAAATTGATTAGTAGATTCATTATAAAATAAAGCTTCCTATCTTTTCCTTTTTTACAATCTATATATCGATTTGAAAAATAATTATAAATTATTAAAGTTACAAAAAATAAAATATTTTTTGGATCTCCCCAAGAATAAAATAATAAACTAACAATTACTAAATAAGCATTTTTTAATTTCTTAGGAATACACAAATAAAGTAAAAAAATAATTGGTAATATAGTAAATAAAAATAATATGCTATTAAAGTTCACACTAATTACCTCCTAAAAAACGTCATTTAAACAAGTTTCTACTGCATCTATGTCAGGCAAAACAACGCAAATAATATATTCCTGTTTTTGTATGACCATTGCTTTTTTTAACATTTCTGTCTGTTCAATTCCATATCCTTCAAAACTTTTTATCTGGCTATCTATATGACTTTCTACTTTTTCTAAAAGTTGTTGTCTTTTTTGTTTATCGCTCTGCTTAAATATCGTTATTTCTTCTACATTCATATAAGAAATTGGGCCATAGCTCATGAAAGATTCATATAAATCTTCTTTTATCTTATAATTCTTCTTCACAATTTCTTCTGATTGCTCTTGCATAATATCCTGCTTTACAAAATTTTTCATATTTTCTTGTAAAGTCACAAAATCGACATTTTTTTCTGCTGTTATAAATGGTAAAGCAAGCATAAAAATCATAAATAACATTACAACACTAATATACACTTTTTTCATTGCAATCACCTAAAACTTTGCTACCCTTATCATATGAATTGCCCATTTTCTATAAAAAAATACATTTGGGTGAATACCATCTGGAGAAAATGGTGCATCAGAATTTTCCAAAATAGGAATATTATCAATAAATGTACAATCTTTTTCTTCACATAAAGCTTCTAATTTTTCATTATATAATGCATAATATTGAAAATTTGGACTGTTTTGCATAACTTCTTGACTAACTGGTAACACACAATTAATGTAAAGTTCTGTATTTGGTAATTTCTCACGAATTAAGTCAATTTGTGTTTCATAAGCATTAATAAATCCATCTACATTTGATCCAAAATTTAAAAGATCATTAGCACCATATTGTAGAAACAACGCTTGGGGTTGCATGATAATTGCCTTCTCTAAATCCTCATCCATTGTTTTTATTCCTCTTGAACGTATTCCTACAACATTATTACTATACAAAACACCATATCCTACTAATCCTTCTGCAAAAGAATCACCTAATACTAAGGCATTTTGGAAAGCTTCCGCACAATTAATTTCATAATCTTCCAAATTAGAATAAATTCCTTCTTCCACTTTTTCTGCTTCCTTCGCTTTTGCAATTGTTTGTAAAATTTCTTCTGGGTCTTGACTGTCTAATTGCTTTAACATATTCGTAGCATCCATACAAATTTCATAATCTTTTTTATCTACTTTTTGCAAAGATATGTAAATAATGCTAGTGGTTATTGCTATTAAGAATACTACCATCAAAAAACTAAAAAATATTTTTTTCATTTTATCTACCTCTTTACTATTTTTTACAAAATTCGCTAAAATCATTCTACCATTTTATCATAAAAAAAACAACTATTCTTCATAATGATCTTATTATTTATAAAAAATCCTAGAATTTTCCATTCTAGGTTAAATTTTCATTCATAAAATAAACTTTTGATTGCCTCTTTATAAATCTCTTTTACTTGATTATAAGAGTCTTGATTTTGTTCCATGTAATGATCTAACATAACACCACTATTTACTTCTAATACAAAAAATTCATCATGAACGGTTCTAATAATATCAATACTACCAAATTTTAAAGGAATTTGTTTTAATAAACATTCTGTGATAAGTATTAACTTTTGTCTTATTTCTTCCTCTTCTATCTTTTTGGAAACAGAACCACAAGATAAATTAAATCTCCAATCATATTGAAATTTTTCTTGATTTTTTAAAACTTTATCATATTTTGAATCTTTTAATTTATCTTTAAAATACAAGCCATTAAATTCTAACAATAATTCTCTTATACTTTTATTTCCATCTCCTATCACACAAGGAAGATGTTTTTCATATAAGAGTTTTGCCTTTCCATTTAACACAACAATTCTATATTCATATTTGATATCATAAAAAGGGCATATGCTAATAGAAGAATGACTTTCAAATAATTTATCTAAAATAGAATCAATTTGTTGTATATCGGTTACATGAAAAACATGGTGGCCACAAGTTCCATCATTTGGCTTTATAACTATATTTCCATAATGTTTTTTAAAATAATCTTTTACATATGCATAAGTATTACAACCAGTTGCATACTGTAAATGATTAGAAGGTGGATAAACAATTTCATGCTCAATAACAGGAATATTTTTATATTTTAATACTTCATATAAAGCATATTTGTCATCTGCAATAAGCCCCATAACATGTTCATTTAAATCAAATTTATATCCTGCAACAAATTTTGTCTTTCCTTCTTTTTCTAAAATAAGTACCCAATCTTTTGAAACAAATTTATAATCAATACTTAATTCTTGACATATTTCTCCAATCATTGTCTTTATCACATCTATCATATTTTTTCTCCTTTATATTGATACATAAAATATCTTATTTCTACATATTATATATTACAAGCAAATATATTCTAATATAAATACATATAATAATCAAGATTCATTTTACAACAAAACTAAATTTTAAATTTTTTTAAAAAAGGTATTGACAAAACATATCAAAATGAATATAATAGTTAATGTAAGTTAAATGCGGGTGTAGTTCAATGGTAGAATGTCAGCCTTCCAAGCTGAACACGTGGGTCCGATTCCCATCACCCGCTCCAACGACGTATCTGTTCGAACTTTTATGAACAGGAGATACAAAATCAATCAGAAAAATAATCTGGTTGATTTTTTGTTGTCTAAAAAAGCAATTTAAAATCATCCAAAAAGAAGGGATGGTGTTTTAAATGAAGATAATTAAGCAAAAATTGCAATTTGAGGAATGTCTAAAACAAAGACTTGAATTTATATGTGAGTTTTCTAAAATTAGCCCTACTTTTATAAATGGTAGCATTAGGAAACTAGAAAAAACAAATCTTACATATATTGAGCCACATAGAATGATTATTAGAAATATTACTTTTTCATTTTACAAATTACTATAACTGCAAAAGTGACGGCATATTAAATTTGCAATTTTATGTAAAACATGCTATAATTGTATTAGTTATGGTAAATATCCTAAAATAATTGAAAAGGAGAATATTCTTATGAAAAACGAAAAAAGGAAAGAAACAATAAAAAAATTGAATCAGGAGATTCAGAAACATCTTAGACAACTGCAGGAACTGATTATGATGGAAGCCGATGTGGAACTTAATAACGGAAATTATATTCCTAAAAAAGCTCAACGGTATGTTGATTTGAAAAAAATCAAAGAAGATAAGGAGAACTTATTGATTACTATTTCAGATTTAACAACCATCTGCAAGGCTCTGGAACGGGGAAAGACTACAGTAGTAATTCGTGGCACAGCAAAAAATTGCACTATGATTCTTATCGAGACAAGCAAATCGATTTCGGCAGCTGGCTTAGACCTGGATGGTGATGGATTCACTGGTGAAATCTGGTTGAGCTAACTTTCCTACCGACCACCTCTGTTGGTTTTGAGGTGGTTGGTTTTTATATTTTTAATATAATGTTTTCTTTCTCTCATTAATCCTCATATTTTGATTATTTATCTAAAAAGTATTGATAAATTAAGAAAGTTATGTTAAAGTAAAGATAATAAATTGATTGATATTTGTATCAATCGTTATGAGAGAAAAAAGTTGTAGATAACTACGACGTTCGCTCCAGTAAAAAACAACTTATGGACTGTAAAAAGATCATAAGTTGTTATTTTTTATCTAATGTAAGAGTAATTTAATTGTCTAGCCAGCACTGAATTTGTACTCCCACAGAGGAGTTTTTACATAAATAAAGCATTGAGAACTTATTGTATCAATGCTTTATTTTTTTATGCTTCTCTTAAACTGTTTTCATTAAGCAAAAAATCATTAATGATAATATAAAAGTGATTGTAATTCTTTTTCTTTATTTATTATTATCTTCTATTAACTATAAATTTTTCTCTATATTTTGATAAAGACTATTATTATTTATTTCTGCATTTTCTCCAACAAATGCTTTTTTAGCTTCATTATCGCCTTGAAGATAATACATAAACCATGCAGTTACATATCCATCTGCATAATATAACATTTCTCCATGATCGCAGTCATTTCTTATAGCTAAGACTTTTGAAACATCGTTTGATATTTGATTATAAGTTTTCTTTAAACTTTCTAACGGAGAAATTTTTTTATCTGTATCACCATTAGATGCTATCATAAGAGTATTTGTTTGGATTAAAGAAGAATCACTTTCCCATAAAAACGCCTTTGCAATATCTGTTTCTGTACTAGAAAGTATTACTGCTGCTTTATATATGTCTGAGTGTTTTTGGTCTGTTATGGCATTTATAACTCCTATTCCACCTTGAGAATGTCCAGCTACTCCTATTTTATCCATATCAATTTTATTGTAGAAAATATTTTCTTTTCCATCTTCTTTATATTCATTTATAAATTCTAAATATCTAACTGACATTTCAGCAGAAAAACCATTCCAAGCATATTCTTCTTCTGTTGCTATCGTTATAAATCCCCAAGAAGCCATGTGTTTTTGAAGTGCTGAATATTTACTACCTTTAATTCCTGTTCCATTAACAAAAATAACAACTGGTAACTTATCCATAGATTCTATATCTTTAGGATAATAGATTTCAAATTTTTTAAATGACATCATTGCTCCTGTTTCATAATAATCTACTTCATGACTACCCATTTTTAAATATTTTTCTTCAATCTCTCCACCTGTTTTAACTTTTTTTGTATAGTCATTTGGAACGGATGGTATTTTAGAAAGAATAACACCACAACCTTTTAATATGATTAAAATTATAAGAATTATTATTGCTATTTTCCCCATAATACCACTTACTTTCTTTTCATTTCTTATATTACTATTTTCCATACATTCTCCTTATTTTACTGGCATATATTTATTTAAATATTCTTCTACTGTATCCAAATATTTCATATATTCTTTTGTATCATTTTGAAGCCCATGCCCAGAATGTTCTAAAACAAAATATTTATGATCGACACCTGCTGCTGTTAATGCCTCATCTAGTCTAACAGAACCTTCATAAGGTTGGAAAATATCATGTTTTCCATAAGCCATTACTGTAGGCACAGTATTTTCATCTACCCACAAAAGTGCTGATACATCTTTTATAAGTTCATCATATTCTTTTGTTCCAAACATATCTTCTGTTATTTTTTTACCTGTCATATAAGAAAATATATCTGCCGCTGCTTTACTATCTTTATCTAAGCCATAACTTTTCCAATCTTCTGGATAAAAACTAGAAGGTCCTACCCCTTCAAAAACCATTCTTACAGGAACAGGCGCTTCTTTGGCATCTCTATAAGCATATATTAAAGCAAGACATCCTCCGGCAGATCCTCCTGCTATCGTCATTTCATCAATATTATACCCAAATTCTTTTGCTTTATTAACTACTATTGGTATTGCTTTTTTGATTTCTTCTGACATTGTTTTGATATTATATTGAGGATTATCATCAGTATTTAAAGTATAGTTTATTCCTGCTGTTACATACCCTTTAGAAACATAGTATTTTAAAGTATCAGCGTCATCTTTTTTATCACCTGTTCTAAATCCTCCTGCGTGCAAATAAACAATTAATCCATAACTTTCTTTGGAATTATCTGATGGTACGTATAAATCAAACTTGTTTGATTCCAGTTCTCCATAAGAAATGTCACTATAAATTTTTCCTACTTCATCTGTCCAATTAACTTTATATTTTCCATGAAATGGGTCATAAACCAACTTAAAAATTACTCCACCTACAAAAGAAATTATAAATAAAATTATACATAAAAATATAAACATACCTGTTTTATTTCCCTTCTTTTCATTTCTCATAGGAAATTACCTCCAAACAATGTTCCACCTATCATTAAATTAATGATAGCTCTAGTTGCTAATGCACCAAGATAAAAACCAACTAATACTACAATACCCAAAATAGCAACTCTTTTTTTGGTAAACATTTTTTTCACTTCCCTTACTAGAATTCCAATTAATTTTATGATACAATTGTATCATAGATAGTTATTTTTAACAATATCTCAAAGTAAAACTGAAACAAAGAGGAGTGATTTGTATCATAAACAATGAAAAGGTAAATATGCTAGTTAAAGATTCAATAACAGAAGCATTATTACAATTATTAAAAAATAAAACATTAGATAAGATATCGATTATTGAAATTACAAATAAGGCTGGCGTTGGTCGTGTTTCTTTTTATCGTAATTTTGAAAGTAAAGAAGATATTTTAAAAAAATATACTGACAACATAACTGATAATTTTGTAAAAAATCAAAAATTTAAATATAATTCAAAAAGATTTAAAGAATATCTTATTATACTATTTGAACATTTGAATAATCATAAAGACTACTGTCTTTTATTATATAAAAACAACTTACTTTATTTAGTAAAAGAAACTTTTGATAAATATTTTTTAAAAAATGCAAAAAATAAGAATGAACAATTTAATCAAATGTTTATTTCTGGTGGTTTATTTAATATTTTTGAGTTTTGGTTAATAAATGGTTGTAAAGAACAGCCAACTGAATTATCAGAAATGTTTTTTAATTTTATTTATAGTAATTAAGTATAAGTTTACATGTGAACTACCCATTGCCTAAAACTAAACGGACTTCCTGCTTCCTTGACCTCGTAATCTACTATCACTATAAAAAACTTACAAATTGCAAAAAGTCCGTAAATTTTATTTTATATTATAATTAAAACAATTAAACAGTTAAAATTTGCAATATTATGTAAAATATAGTATAATACAAGATGTATTATTGAAAATATGCTAAAAAAATCTAACGTTAAGCAATTCAAGGAGGACAAATTATGAGTTATGATTCAAAATTAGAAGGCATAATGACATTAGCTATTGCAATGAGTCCCAAAAATTCACATGAAGGAACAAAAACTGTTCAAAAAGCCCAACAAATTAGAGCCAAAAATTCATGTAAGTTGCCACGGAATATGAGACCAAATCAAGCAGCTTTTGAGGCACTTGGTTTTATTTTTACTGATATAGGTGACGATGTTTTGTTTAAAGCAACTTTGCCTGAGGGATGGTCAACAGAGGAAGAACCGGGAGCAACTATTCTTTGGGAAAAACTAATTGATGATAAAGGGCGTGTACGTGGTAATTACTACTATAAAGCAGCATTCTATAATCGTTCTGGTCAAATGAATCTATTTTCCAGATATCACTTAACTGACCAGTTCACGGATCCTGATAATTTTAACAGTCCTGTAAATGTTGTTGTTACAGATTTTGATGGTTCCATTATTTTTAACGCCGGTCAATGCAAAAGATGTTATTCAAAAGAATATGATGCCCTTGTTGAAAAAGCAAAAGAGTATCTGTTGTCTCATTACCCTGAGTGGAAAGACACCACGAAATACTGGGACTAGATAGTTCCTTTTTATCATTTTTCTACATGTGAACAATCACCACCAATTAAAAACTGGTGGTGATTATCTCTTTTATCATCCTTCTTTATCCTTATCAAATTTTATTTCTCGACTATCAAACATTGACAATCCATATTTTTCATATATTTCATCTGCAGTACAAGATACCGTATCATTTATTAAGTAACCAAGTTTGTTTAATATATTTTTTAAATCATCCTCAGACTCTCCCTCAATTTCAACATATGTTGGTATTCCAGGCCATGTATCTATATCTAACTCATAATGATCTAAAATATAGGTAATTCTTTCTTTTTCTTGATAGCTTTTATATGCATATCCCAATGCTCTAAGTAAATCACTTGCCTCTTTCATACTTGGTACTTCTATTTCTGTTTCTACCATTTGTTGAAGAGTTGTTCCGTTATTCGCCAAAATATGCTTTACTGCTATTGTTGTCTTGTCATTTGTTTGTCTTACTCTTATCCACTTCTTTGAATTATTATGAAATCTATCAATAAATTTAACGAATAAAGCATTATCAAAATAATTCAATATATTTTCTTTAAAACATAAACAAGAGACATTGTCATAACCAATTATTTCATTTAATTCTTTTTTATCTTTCTCTGTCAAAAGATTATCTAACTCAAAAAATAGTAATTTTAATTTTTCTATAGCAGTATCATGTTTAATCTTGCTTTCGTTATCTTTTAATTGTGTTTTAATATCCATAAATCTACCATATATTGTTGGTAAATCATATGTATATAGAAACTGTTTAGTTTCATTTTTTAATGTAGCACCTAATTGCTTTATTTTACTTATAAATTCCTCTTTATCAATATCTAGTATTTTCACTTCTAATTCCATTTTCTTCATTTTTAAAATCCCCTTCAAATTTGATCAATTCGATTCCTGCTTCTTTTAGTAAAATTTCTGAATATAAATCAGGATATGGTTCCAAATAAAGAATCTTTTTTATTCCAGCATTGATAAGCATTTTCGCACATATAATGCATGGTTGTTTTGTTACATACAAAATGCTATCCTTGACATTTATAGAATGATTTAAGG
>CALXBS010000005.1 GCA_944386605.1 uncultured Clostridia bacterium
ATAGTTTAGGAAATGAAATTACATATAGTGTAGATGAGAAAGAAGATTTAAAATTCTATACCAAAGGAATTGTAGGAAATGTGATTACCAATACTTTTACAGTACCAGATGAAAAAGTAAGTATTACTGGGGTAAAGAGCTGGAACGATAATAATAACGCAGCCGGAAAAAGACCAGCAAGTATCGTATTACAAGTAAAAAATGGAACACAGGTAGTAGCTAGTCAAACGGTAACAGAAGCTATGAATTGGAGATATACATTTGAAGGCTTAACAAAATATGATAGTTTAGGAAATGAAATTCATTATACAATCGATGAAGAAAGCACCAATAGTATTTTCTACAAAAAGGAAAATACAAGTGATACGGTGGTAACCAATATCTTTGAGGTACCAAATGATACCGTTGAAGTTCAAGCATGCAAAGCTTGGGTTGATAATTCCAATGCAGCAGGAAAAAGACCAACTAGTATCGTATTGCAAGTAAAAGATGGAAATAAAGTAGTAGCAGAACAAGAAGTAAATAATGGTGATAATTGGAGCTATACATTTACAAATTTACCAAAATATGATAGCTTAGGAAACGAAATTTTGTATACCGTAGATGAAAAAGAAGTACCAGAATTTTATACCAAAACAGTAGCAGGTTATGTAGTAACCAATACTTTTGAAGTTCCTGGAGAAACTGTAAGTATTACAGGAGAAAAGAAATGGAATGATAATAATAATGCAGCAGGAAAAAGACCAGCAAGTGTGACATTACAAGTAAAAAATGGAACAGAAATAGTAGCAACACAAACTGTAACAGAAACTAATAATTGGAAATATACCTTTACAAATTTACCAAAATATGATGAAAATGCAGATGAAATTCATTATACAATTGATGAAGAAAGCACCAATAGTATCTTCTATCAAAAAGAAAATACAAGTGATACGGTAGTAACTAATACTTTTGCAGTACCAAATGATACAATCGAGCTAGAGGCAAAGAAACAATGGGTAGGAGATGATGGTGCAAATAAACGTCCAACAAGCATTGTGTTACAAGTAAAAAACGGAGAAGCAGTGGTTGCTGAACAAGAAGTAACAGAAAAAACAAATTGGAGTCATACCTTTACAAATCTACCAAAATATGACAGCTTAGGAAACGAGATTTTGTATACGGTAGATGAAAAAGAAATACCTGACTTTTATGCAAAAACAATACTTGGAAACGTGGTAACCAATACCTTTACTGTACCAGACGATAAAATAAAAATTGTAGGTCAAAAAGAATGGCAAGATAATGAAGATGAGGCAGGAAAAAGACCAGAAAGCGTTATGTTACAAGTAAAAGCAAATGGAGCGGTAGTAACAGAAGCCGAAGTAAATGAGAATAACTTATGGAGATATGAATTTGAATTACCAAAATATGATAGTTTAGGAAATGAAATTACTTATACAATAGATGAAAGAGAATTAAATAATCAATTCTATCAAAAGATTGGTGTAGAAGAAAATGTAGTGATTAATAAGTTTGTCGTACCAGATGAAAAAGTGCAGATAAAAGTACAAAAAAGCTGGGATGATAATGAAAACGCAGCAGGAAGAAGACCAAGTAGCATTCTATTACAAGTAAAAAATGGAGATCAAGTTGTAGCAGAATATGAGGTAAGTGAAGCGGATAATTGGGAGCATACATTTGAACTTGCAAAATATGACAGCTTAGGAAATGAGATAAATTATACCGTAGATGAAACATTTGAAAGTGAATATTATATTAAAAATATTGTAGGAAATGTCATTACTAATACATTTGTAGCACCAGAAGACATCATTACAATAGTAGGAACAAAAGAATGGAATGATAATGATAATTTGGCAGGAAAGAGGCCAGAAAGTGTGATATTACAAATTAAAAATGGAGAAACTGTTGTAGCAGAGCAAGTTGTAAATGAAGCTTGTAATTGGAGTTATTCATTTGATCTTGAAAAATATGATGAACTTGGAAATGAAATAAACTATACCTTATCTGAAAGAGCATTAGATAGTATTTTCTATGAAAAAGAAATGGTAGATGATACAGATATGCTAAATCAGAAAGTAGTTAATAAATTTGTAGTACCAAATGAACAAGTATTAATTCAAGCAGTGAAAAAATGGGAAGATAACAATGATGAATATGGTAAACGACCAGATAGTGTTGTATTACAAGTTTTAGTTGATGGTGAAGTAATAGCAGAACAAGAAGTAGGAGAAGAAGAAAATTGGAGCTATGAATTTAAATTACCAAAATATGATGAATTGGGTAATGAAATTGTTTATACTGTGGATGAAAAAGAAACGGATAGAAATTATGAAAAACATGTAGAAGGAACTACCGTTATTAATACTTCTATTTATGAACCACCAGTAGACACATCTGATATTCCTGTTTGGGTATATTTTGTAGCATTCTTAATTACTATTTGTGGTTTTGTATTATCCATTAGGTATGTTAGAAAAAATAATGTTGCTCAAAAGTCAAGAAGATAATCAGAAAGAAAAATAAAAAATACTGGGTAGTTTAACTACCTGGTATTTTTTAATAGAAAGAATGTGGTTTTGTATATACTTTTCTAAAAAAGAATGCTATAATTACATAGAAAGAAAATATATGGAGGCAAAAATGGAAGATTTAGAAAAAATAATAGAGGCAATTTTATTTGCTTTAGGAAGAGAAATTAGTGTAGAAGAAATTGCTACAACACTTGAAATAGAAGAAAAATATATAGAAGAAGCTATGCAAAAATTAAGTCAAAGATATTCACAAGAAACAGCCATTACGTTGGTAAAAGTAAATGGAATGTATCAGCTTGTTACTAATGCAAAATATTATGATCAAGTAAGTAAGTTTGTAGAAAATACTAAGAGGAAAAATTTATCTTCTTCTGCACAAGAGACATTAAGTATTATTGCATATAATCCAAAAATTACCAAAAGTGAGATTGAAGCGATTCGTGGAGTAAATAGTGATTTTGCAGTTAATCGTTTATTAGAATGTGGGTTAATTGAAGAAGTAGCACGACTTAATTTGCCAGGTAGACCAGCTGCTTATTCCGTTACCAATGAATTCTTGAAATGTTGTGGAATTCATGAGTTAAATGAACTTCCAGAGTTTGATAAAATTCATATCAAGGACGAGCAGTTATTAGTAAGTAATTATGAAAAAAAAGAAGGAAGGTAATATATGGATATTATACTTGGAAAAGCAAAAACAGGTAAGAGTACACATATTTATCACTTGATAGAACAAGATATTCAAGAAAAAAAGAGGGTAGTTTTATTCGTACCCTCTCAAGTGCGTGTCAAAACTGAAAATGAATATATGAATTTTTTAAAAAAAGATGGCATTATGGGGGTAAATATTACCACCATTTCAGAATATATTAGTGAAAGTTTGAAAAAGTATCGCCTTCATTTTAATGAAAACTATATTACAAAATTAGACAGAAAAGTATTGCTAACAAAAGTCATTCATGAAAATGAAGATATGTTAAAAACGTTTGGAAAAGTAAAAAATTATCATGGATTTTTAGACATGATAAATATGTATATCGATATTTTTAGAAAAGAAAACTTAGAAATATCCGAGGTTAGAAAGGTAAAAATACCAGATCCTTTATTAGACAAGAAAATGACAGAGATGACGAATATTTATGAAAAATATGTAGAAGATTTAGAAGATAGGTTTGTCGATTATGTGGATGAAATAGATCTTTTCTTTCAAGAAGTATTAGAAAAAGAAGTAGGTAATGATTTAAAAATATATTTTGATGGATATAACAACTTTACGGCTCATGAATATCGTTTTATAGAAGCATTTTTAAAAAGAAAAATTCCTGTAACAGTAGCTATTACAACTGATATTTCTCAAAAAGAAGATATTATTTCCTCTAGTGAAATTTTTAAAGTTGCAAATGACACTTATTTAACTCTTTTAAAACTTGTAAATAAAAATAAAGCTGAAGTAAATACCATTGTAAAATATGAATGCTTTTCTAAGGCAAAGGAAGAGCTGGTATTTGTTGCAAATCATCTTTTTGATAAAAATATAGTTGAGGAGAAAAAAGATTTATCAAAGGTTATTCCAGTTCATATTGCTACCAACCCATATGAAGAAATAAAATATGTGGCAAGACAAATTTGTGATTTGGTAAAAAAAGGATATCGCTATCAAGATATAGTGATTTATACAACTCATATCGATGAATATGAAAAATTAATCAAAAAGATTTTTTATGGTTATCATTTAAACATTTATGCAAGTACCAAAAATTCCGTTCAGCATTCTATTTTGACAAAATATATTTTATCGTTATTTCAACTAATAGAACATTTTCAGAGCGATAATGTATTTCAAATTTTAAAATTGGGACTAAATGACATTTCCAAAGAAGAGATTCATTTACTGGAAAATTACCTTTTAGAATTTTATGGAGATAAGTATTATTTTAGAAAAGAATTGCATTTAAATAATGCTAAGCAAGAATATGATCTTGTTTTACTAAATCAAATAAGAGAAAAAATAATAGCGATGTTTGAAGATTTTCTTTTTTTAGATAAAACTTATACGGTAAAGGAATTTGTAAAAATCGTATATGATCATCTTGTAAAAAATAAAGTTTTAGAACGCTATCAGGCTTTAATTGATAAAGAAAATCCATGGATAGATGTAGAAACAAGTGTATTTGAAGAGCAGATATGGGATCTAATTGTAGAGATTTTTAATACAATGGACAAAGTTTATCAGGATAAAAAAATGAAGGTATCTGAATTTATAGAGATCTTTTTAATATTAGCAGAAAGCACTACTTTAAAAACCATTCCGCCTTCTTTAGATGAAATAGAACTTGCAGATATTAATGTTTCTAAACCTGGAATGAAAAAAATTGCTTTCTTTATTGGTGTAAATGAAAATAGTTTTCCGAAAAAAGTAGAGCAAGATGCATTATTAACCGATAAAGAATTAGAAGAGTTAGAAGAAATAGGATTAGATTTAAAAGAAACCAGTCTTTCTAAAATTAACATGGGATTTTATAACATTTATGAAGCAATTAGTAATGTAGAAGAAAGACTATACATCACCATTCCAGCTGCCGATTTAGCTGGAAAAGCTACAAGAATTTCTAGCTTTATTGAAAGTTTAAAAAGAATTGGAGATATCAAAATATTAGGAGAAGTCAGTCAGGGAATAGAAGAAACTCTTCCTCTTGATCAAATTTTTTCTCAAGAAGAACTGTTTGATCAGTGGATGAAAGCATTAAATCAAATGGAGAATATAGAAGAACTAGATTCCAATTCTTTAATAGAACTTACGAGTTTATATGAATATTTTTTAGGAAATGAAAATTATCAAGAAATGTTAGCATTTCAAAAAGAAGATGAAAATTTAAGTAATGAAACGCTAGATATGTTATATCAAGAGAAAATGAATGTAAGTGTTTCAAGGTTAGAACAATTTCAAAAATGCCCATTTTCGTATTATATGCAGTATACTTTAAAAATAGCTCCAAGACAGGAAGTTCATTTTAATGCAATGGATCTTGGAAGTTTTATGCATGGCGTATTAGAAGACTTTTCTAAGTATTTATTTAGTAAGCAAATTCCATGGAATGAAATTATTCAAGAGAATACATTAAAAAAAGAATATGAAAATGTAATTTATGAATTAATTGAATTAGAATTGGATAAGAGTTTAAAAAAGCAAAAAGAGACAGTAAAGTATGGTATTTTAAAACAAAAGTTGATTCATACCATGAAGAAAGTAATGGAACTCATTGCTAAGAGTTTTTGCCAAAGTGATTTTTTACCATATGGCTATGAAATAGAATTTAAAGAGGGAGAATGGATTGCACCTATTCAAATAGAAGCGGAAAATGGTAAAAAGATTATTTTAAATGGAAAAATAGACCGAATTGATACTTTAGAATTAGAAGATAAAATATTTGTCCGTGTGGTGGATTATAAATCAAGTGGAAGAACCTTAGAAATTGATAAAATAAAAGAAGGGCTTTCTTTGCAGCTAATTAGCTATTTAAATGTTTTTATGGAATCCTTAAAGAAAAAGACACAAAAAAAAGTAATTCCTGCTGCAATGCTATATTTTAACTTATCCGATAAGTTGGTGGGACTTGCAGAATACACAGAAAATTCTGTAGAAATTGAAAAGAAAATTATAGAAGCTTTGCGTATGAAGGGAATTTATTTAAAGGATGTAGAGATATTAAATAAAATGGATCATGAGTTTAGTGAAGGAAATAAAAGATTAATTGATATTTCTACAAGATCTATGAATAATCAAAAGAAGGCTTTGGAAGAAGAAGAATTTGGAGCACTATGTAAAGAGGCAAATGATTTATTAAAAAAGATTGGGCAGGAAATGTTACAAGGAATTGTAAAAGTTTCTCCTAATAAAAAAGCAGATTATTGTCAGTATTGTCCATATTCTAGTGTATGCAGAAAAGATATTACATTATAGTGAAAAGAGTTTGTCATATTTTTGTAAAAAATTCTTCCGAAATACTTGAAATTATATAAAAACACGATATAATATAAGTGTATATTTGTAAGTAAATGTCACTTATATTTTTTATGTAAAAATCAAGCAAATTTGTTTATCATAAATTAAGAGGAGAGGATTGGAATATATGGCAGATATCGTTGTTAGTTCTAAAAAGAAGATAAATCTTTTTGATAGAGTGATACAAAGTGTAATTATATTAGTAAATATGAACAAAATGAATAGAGCAATAGATGAACATTTAGCTGTGATTCGAAAAACAGAAGAAGAAGATAAAAAAGTAGATCAAGAAAATATTTTAAGAGAAATTGTTTTTGTAAAATATCAATATGATATTATGCAAAGAGAAATGTATGAATTAAAGTTATCTTATCCTGCAGAAATTACAGATAAAATTAATTCTACTGTAAAAACAGATCGATTAGAATTACAAAAAGCTTTTTTAGAAATGGAATATGATCGAATTACCAAAGCAAAATTTAAATCAAAAGAAGATATTAAATTTAATTTACTTACCATTTCATCTGCAATAGAAGCCGTAAAACAAGATATTAAGGATGAAGGAAAAGCACAAAGATATAATAAAGTTATTAAGCTTGCAGAAGATATTGATGTTAAAATTCAAACAGAAGAGTATACAGAAGAACAATATAAAGAACTATTTGAGGCAATTGATGAATATGTAGGGTATATCAATGATAATTATGATATTTCAAAATTACCTACAGATGAAAGAGAATTAATCGAATATGTGATTGAAACCATGATTAAAGGAATTGAATCAGACATTGATAGACACATGTATGAGTATAATTTAATCATTAATATAGCTAAAAATGCTTATCGCTATTTTAAAGTAATTGATAAAATCTTTTTAAAATTACAAAAAATCTATGATGAAAGCTTTAGTAAAGAGATTATGGATTTAAAAGATTATATTAAATTATTTGGTGAAGTCTATGATATGATGATTAAAACCAAAGTAAATGATGTGCATAGAACGATTAAAACAGAGGATGAATATTTAGAATATTCTAAATTACTTGCAAATGCAGAGGAAGAAGAAGTAAATAAATTTTTGTATGAAAGAGCATTAGAGACAACAGAAATAGAAAAAGTAAAAAAATTATTAAATCAAGCATTAGGAAATGAGGTAGAAGAAGAGGAAGTAGAGCAGGAAGCAGAAGATGCGATTGATGTAGAAGCAATTAAAATAGAAGAGGTTAAAGTTGAAAAAGTAAAAGAAACAAGGGAAGAGAAAAAGGCAAGGAAAGCAAAAGAAAAAGAAGAAAAGAAAGCTAAGAGAAAAGTAGGAAGACCTAGAAAAGAGGAAAAAATAGAAGAAGTAAAAGTAAAAAGAAGGGTAGGTAGACCTAGAAAAGAAGAAAAAGTTTAAAAATTCTTTGAAAATACACTAATACAGCCTAAAACTTGACTGAATTAGTGTATTTTTCTAAGTATTAAAAAATGACAAAATTATATGTTTATTCTGTGGTAAAATACAAAGTAATAGAAGAGGTGTATATATATGATTTATAACAAATATTTAGATGAAGAAACAGATGAAAAAATTTCATCCCTATTAACTGGAATTAGAAGAATTGTGAATTTAAAAAATACAATTTTTGTTATGATTTCGCTTATTTTAGCGTCACAAAATTTTATTAGTGATTTCTTACCATTTGGTTTTGTATTATTAGCACTAGGAAGCGTTTTTAATGTACCACTGATTTTAATATTAATTTCTAGCACAATCGGTATGGTAATTAACTCTGTAGCGTCTACTAATTTATTTATGTTGCTGGGATTTTTTGTTATTTTTTCACTCATTACTGCTTTAATTAATATAGAAGGAATTAGTAAAAAATATAGTGTCTTAATTAAATTTGTCATTTCACTTGCAGTGGTTTTGTTACTTACCAATTTTATAAAAGGACAATTTTTCATAGCATTAATTCCCTCTGTTAGTAACCTCATCATTTCTATTATCTTGTATTTTGTATTTGTAGCTGGACTTTCTGTTTTGATTCACTTGGGGAAAGGATATGTTTATTCTACAGAAGAAAGTGTTGCTATGATAGCCGTCATTGCATTTGGGCTAACGATATTTAAAAATGTAAACTTTGTTGGATTTTCATTATTAGATATTTTACTTATGATATTAATTTTAATTTATGGATGGAGAAATGGAGCCATTCTTGGAGCTACCGCAGGACTTATAATAGGACTTTTGATGACGGGGATGACAACAGTTTCTATGAGCTTTATTGTTATTCTTGGATTTAGTGGTTTTATTGCAGGAATTTTAAAAAAAGTCGGAAAAGTAGGAGTGGTCGTAGGGTTTGTCATTGGAAATTTGTACATTTCATTTTATGCAAATGGTTTTTCAGAAATGACGGTTATGATAAGCGAACTTTTGATTGCTTCGGTGAGTCTACTTTTTATGCCTAAGCCTTTGGAATTAAAATTAGATCAATTATTTAATCAAAATATGACACTTGAAAAGCCATATCATAATATATTAGATACCACCACAGACGCCAAAGAAAAAATTGGTGCAGTCTCAGAAGTATTTGATAATTTAGCAAGTATTACGCTTGAAAATACACCTGAGGATGCGAAAGAAACAAGAAAGGTATTAAAAAAGTATATTTTAAATTATGTTGAAAATACTTGTATTGGATGTCCGAATAAAAAGGAATGTATTGAAAAAGAGAATTTAGATTTAACCATTGATTATTTGGCGACAAAATTAGAGTATAATGAGAAGATCGAAAAACGTATGTTAAAGTTTGATTGTGAGCATTCAGAAGAAATTATTGATAATATTTATGATGTCTTTAATAGTATGAAATTAATGAAGATTATGAAGCAAAAAGAGGCGGAAAATACCAAGAAACTTTCAAAGCAGTATAAAGATTTGTCTAAGATACTAGCAAATATTGCTAAAAATATGGATCAAAAAACAATGGTACAAGATAAATCACAAGAAAATCTTCGCAATGAATTAAAATTTTATGGATTTTGTGTCTATGAAGATGAATTTAAACGTGAGGGAAAAAATATAGAATATGTTTTTGTAACGGATATATTAACCGATATTGACGGGCAGAAAAAACAAATTGTAAAAATTGCTTCTGAAATTCTAGAGCAAAAAATGACCATTAAATTAATTTTAAATAGTAGTAAGAATGAAAAATCAAAAATTAAGTTAGTATCTATACCTGATTTTTCTGTTCAAACTGGAATTGCTACGGGTACAAAAAGTGGTGAGACAATTTCAGGAGATTCTTACCTTACAATGGAATTACAAGATTTAAAACAAATGAGTGTCATTAGTGATGGTGCCGGTTCTGGAGAAGTTGCTGCAAAGGGATCCAGTACGGTCATTAATATGCTTGAAAAGTTATTGAGTGGAGGATTTACAGAAGAAAAGGCAATTGAAATCATCAATAGTATTGTAAAATTAAAGGGAAATGATACCATCTTTTCAACATTAGATACCATGATTATTAACTTAAGAACAGCGGAGACGGAGTTTATAAAAGTGGGGGCTGCTCCAACCTATATTTTAGAAGATGGAAAAGTCATTACCATTCATAAAACGAATATTCCAATTGGAATTTTAAAAGATACCGATTATGTTCCTGTTTGCAAAACATTAAAGGATAAAGATTTTGTAATTCAAATCTCCGATGGGGTTATTCAGGATGAAGATGATTTTAATCATAATTATTTGACAGAATATTTACAAACATTAGATAATAGTAAATCTGCAAAAATGGTAGCGGAAGAAATTTATCATTTGGTTTTAAGACAGATGAAAAATAATTTAAAAGATGATGTTACAATTTTAGTAACAAAAATACGAAAAGTATAAAGTATAAAGTAAGAATATAAAAAAGAAAATAAAAAAAGTAAAAAAATAAAAAGAAAAGGCATGGCTCATCTAGTAAACCATGCCTTTTTGCGATACTACCAGTTACGTGGGAAAATGTCTTTTCTTTGGCTTAACAAATAGACAAAAATGATACCGAGCACTGTGCTAAGAATATGGAACCCTAAGAAGGAGCCTATCGTAAAAATGACGGCAATCACTAATTCTGCAAATCCAAAGTAACGACTAAGCCTTCTAAACCGATATTCCCGCGGTGCTACCATTTTGATAATCCACTCTACCAGGATAATAAATAATAATAAACGAAGCATATAATGCCCTCCTTGAGTAAAAAAATGTTTTTACAGTTACCAAAAAATTATAAACATTATACTATAGAAAAGGAATAATGTCAAATTCATTACATAATATTTTTTTCATTTCATATAGTTTATTAATGGTGATCAAATGCAACAGTTGATTTTTGGAATAGAAAAAATAGTATGGAGTCCTTTTTTGGTATTTTTTTTACTGGCAATTCATTTATATTTTACTTTTAAATTAAAGTTTCCGCAAAGAAAAATGTGGAAAGGATTACTCCTTATATTTAAAAAAGAAAGTAAAAGTGGTATTCATTCTTTTCAAGCACTTATGACCATTTTAGCAGGAACATTAGGAGTAGGAAATATAGTAGGAGTAGCAGGAGCCATTACCATAGGTGGAATCGGAAGTGTTTTTTGGATTTTTATATCTGGAGTCTTTGCAATTGCTACAAAATATGCAGAAACATATATTCCACTACGTTTTCGAAAGAAAGAAAAGGGAAAATATGTAGGAGGAGCAATGTATGTTTTAAAAGAAAAACTTGGCTTTTTAAAACTTGCTTTTTTGTTTAGTGTTTTTGTTGTGCTATCTTCTTTTGGTAGCATTATGATTCAAGCAAATTCTATGGTAGAAATCATTAGCACAGAAATTCCTGGTACAAAAATATGTCTGGCGATTTTTGTTACGGTTATTGCATGTTATATTGTTTTTGGAAATGAAAAAAGAATTGCAAGTATTAATGGAATTTTTGTTCCTATCGCAATTATTCTATATTTATATATGTGTGTATTTTTATTATTTCACTTTAAGGGACAAATCTTGATAGCCATTCAAAATATTATGCAGGAAGCCTTTTGTTTTAAGTCAGTCTGTGGTGGATTTTTTTCTTCTATTGCGATTCATGCGATGAATGTGGGACTTTCAAAAGGACTTTATTCAAATGAAGCGGGTATGGGAAGCTCTCCTTTATTTAATGTTAGTGTAGAGGGAAGTAAGAGTATAGAAGAAGAATCTTTAATTGCTTCTACCAGTGTTTTTATTGATACTGTGATCTTATGTACCATTACGGGTGTGATACTAGTAGCAAGTAATGTATGGCAATATACAGATAGTGCGATTACTTTGGTAAGAGATGTATTTGAAATGGTACCAGGAGGAAAGTTTTGTTTAAATGTATCCATTGCCATATTTGCTATTTCGACTTTGCCATGTATTGGGTATAACGGACTGGTTGGAATTAAATATATTTTTCATAACAAGAATTTTTATGAGTATGTATATAAACTAAGTTATTTAATTTGTACTTTTGTTGGTTGCTTAACCAGTGTAGAAATTGTTTGGTCTATTTCTTCTATTTTTAATGCATTTATGATTTTCCCAAATGTTATTATGTTATATTGCTTAAAAAAGGACATAAAGACCTAAGTCTTTATGCCCCCACAAGCTTTAGTTCAAAGTTACATCCGAAATCTGGTACCAGTTATTGGTACTGGTGGCGTCCTCATTATCTTCCCGCAGTGCAACAATGCAAATTTCACGTAGCGGAGAGCTGATTACCGGCACATCTACCCGGATGAAGTTTACACCGGTTTTTGCCTTTAAGTCAACAGCATGATGCGGGCAGCCGTCGGAAGCAACGGTCTTTAATTCCAACCGCAGATTCAACTCCTTCTGGACTGTTAAGTTAAACCTCATAGTGTGAAGTGCGCTGATCTCTTCAAAGTCTACGCCATTGCGAAGACAGATCCCATGCCCTTCGTACCGGTCGAAGTTTACCTCCATTTTTTCTCCTATTTCCCGGATTTTGCCATATCCATTTGGATATGTGAAAAAGAATGCCTGTTTCATAAATGAAGTCCTCCTAAAAAATTTTCTAGAGTTTTAATACTCATAGTTTCATTATACTATAAAACAAGTTTTATGTCAATTAATAAGCTTGTCGAAATAAGTAACTTAATAAAAAAGTCATAAAAAAATTTGACAAACATAAAATATTATAGTATAATTATAAATACGCAAAAAAATAATATATCTTTATATTAAAAGATAGGATTAAATTTAAAGGAGGAAATTATATGAAGATGTTAAGAGAAATGGGTGGATGTATCGGCAGAAGATTTGGTAGTTATGGAAACGAGTTTTCTTCTTTCTTAAGAGGTAATATTGGGGGACACTACTATATTAACTTTTGCAATGATGATACCAAGATCCGGGAAATCTTAAATGCTTTTGAGTCTGCCGGCAAAGAGGAAAAAGAAGCTTTGATTGTAGCCTATCGTGCAAGAATACAGCAATTGCTTTATCAGAACGAGTTCGTAGTTAGACCAGCTCAAAGACATACCGGGATTCCAAGCATTGAAGTAGGCAACATGCCGGGGTTCATTTTAAGCTATGGAAGTGACAAAGAAGAATTCGTGGAGCATGGAGCGGATATTTATTTTCCGAAAAAGTATCTTGCCGATATCAAAGAGATCCAGAAAATCCAGTCCGGTTATGAGACACAGAAAAGAATGGATGGTATTTTTTCGATTGCCCAGCCGATAGAAGGATTACATTTCTATGTGGTAACACGTGAACCTAAGTACAGACAGACTTTTTATGTTGAGAAATGTGTTCCGGATTTTTCTACTTTGGATTATAACGTAGTAAAAATGAATATAACATCGAAAGACAAAGAAACTCTTTTAAGCGATTGCAAAATCATTGCTTGAGAGTGGGAGCAGGGGGAAACCTCTGCTTTTTTGCGCAAAATTTTCTTTATTTTGATTTACAATACCTGGTTTAGATGATATAATTTCTTAAACGCAGGAGGTGAAATAAATGAGTTTTGTTCATTTACATTTGCATACAGAGTATAGTTTATTAGATGGAGCAATTCGAATCGATAAATTAGTTGAAAAAGTAAAGAAAATGGGAATGAATGCAGTAGCAATTACAGATCATGGAAACATGTTTGGGGCAGTAGATTTTTACAAGAAATGTTTAGCGGAAGGAATAAAACCTATTATTGGTTGTGAGGTATATGTAGCTCCTAGAAGTAGATTTGATAAAGAGGGAAAGATTGATACAGAGCCAAATCATTTAATACTCCTTGCTATGAATAATACAGGATATCATAATTTGGTTAAGATATGTTCTGCGGGTTATACGGAAGGCTTTTATTACAAACCACGTATTGATATGGATTTATTAAAAAAGTATCAAGAAGGAATTATTTGCTTATCTGCATGTCTTGCGGGTGAATTACCAAGAAAAATTATGAATGGTGATATAGAGGGAGCTAGAAAAACCATACAATCTTTTATTGATATTTTTGGAAAAGAAAGGTATTTTTTAGAAGTACAGGATAATAAATTAAGAGAGCAATTACTAGTTAATCAAAATTTAGTAGTGCTTGCAAAAGAATTTGGTTTAGAGTTAGTAGCTACTAATGATTGTCATTATTTAGATAAAGAAGATTATGATTTTCATGAGGTATTGTTATGTATTCAGACTAGAAAAACTATAAAAGATGAAGACCGTATGTCTTTTTCTGTTAATGAATACTATGTAAAATCAGAAGAGGAAATGAGTGAGTCTTTTAAAAATATACCAAGTGCCATTCAAAACACGCAAAAAATTGCAGATATGTGTGATGTTACTTTACAATTTGGACATACCATTCTTCCAGAATTTAAAATTGAAGAACCTATATCTCATTTAGAATATTTTAAAAGATTATGCTATGAAGGCTTAGAGAAAAAATATACTGGTGCTCAAAAAGAAGAAGCAAAGAAAAGACTAGAATATGAAATAGAAATTATTGATAAAATGGGATATATTGATTATTTTTTAATTGTTGCTGATTTTATAGCATACGCAAAGTCACAAAATATTCCAGTAGGGCCTGGAAGAGGTAGTGGAGCTGGTTCTATAGCTGCTTACTTGATAGGGATTACGGCTATTGATCCAATCAAATTTAATCTTATTTTTGAAAGATTTTTAAATCCAGAAAGAGTGAGTATGCCCGATTTTGACGTGGATTTTTGCTATGAACGACGTCAAGAGGTAATTGATTATGTAAGTCGCAAATATGGTAAGGATCATGTTGCACAAATTATTACGTTTGGAACGATGGCTGCAAGAGCTGCAGTAAGGGATGTTGGACGTGTATTAGACATTTCTTATCAAAAGGTAGATACAGTAGCAAAACTAATACCAAGATCTTTAAATATGACAATTGATCATGCGTTAGAACTTTCCAAAGAGTTAAGAGATTTATTTGAAGAAGATCCAGAAGTGCAAAGGTTAATTCAAATATCTAAAAAGGTAGAAGGACTTGCAAGACATGCTTCTACCCATGCAGCAGGCGTGGTTATTACAAAAGAGCCAGTTGTAAATTATGTTCCATTGTATGAAAATGATAATGTTATTTCAACCCAATATACCATGACAACACTGGAAGAATTAGGACTTTTAAAAGTAGATTTTCTGGGCTTAAGAACTTTAACAGTTATTTCTGATACACTTAAAATGATAAAAAAGATATATGGAATAGATATTCATTTTGAGGAAGTATTAGAGGATAAAGAAACGTTTCAAATGTTAACAGAAGGAAAAACAATGGGCGTTTTTCAAATGGAAAGTCCTGGATTTAGACAGATGATGATGAAATTAAAACCCGATTCTTTAGAAGATATTATTGTAATGATTTCACTTTATAGGCCGGGGCCAATGGAACAAATTCCAAGATATATTGAGAATAAAAATCATCCAGAGCATATTATCTATACACATGAGGCGTTAAAACCAATTTTAGAAAATACCTACGGATGTATGGTATATCAAGAACAAGTTATGCAAATTTTTAGAGATTTAGCAGATTATAGTCTTGGTAGAGCAGATTTGGTAAGACGTGCGATGAGCAAGAAGAAAATGGATGTTATGAAAAAGGAAAGAGAAGTTTTTATACAAGGTGCAAAAAAACATGGAATTGATGAAGAAAGCAGTAATAGAATTTTTGATGAAATTGCTGAATTTGCAAAATATGCATTTAACAAATCTCATGCTGCAGCATATGCTGTAGTTGCTTACCAAACAGCATATTTAAAGTGTCATTATACCAAAGAATTTATGGCTGCAACTATGAATAGTATGTTAGGAAATTTAAATAAAATTCCTGTATATATTAATGAATGTAAAGAGTTAAATATTCAAGTATTAAGACCGGATATTAATGAAAGTTATTCTAAGTTTGCAGTTATTAATGGAAGTATTCGTTTTGCATTAACTTCTATTAAAAATGTAGGAGAAAATGCCATTCAAGAAATTATTAAAAATAGAAAGCAAAATGGGGCGTTTAAAAGCTTTATTGACTTTTGTGAAAGAGTAGCAAGTGAAAGTGTGAATAAAAAATGCGTTGAAAGTTTGATTAAAGCGGGATGTTTTGATGAATTAGAAAAAGAATATACAAGGTTTGATTTATTAGATAATTTTGAAAAGATGATGGATGGTGTCAATCAAACAAGGAGAAATAATTATGCAAATCAAATGAATTTTTTTGAAACGGAAAATACGGATAATACTTCACAGTTAGTAATTATACGAAGTCAAAAGAAACCAAGTAAAAAAGAATTATTAGATATGGAAAAAGAAATGCTAGGATTATATGTTTCGGGACATCCTTTAGATGAATATTTAGAGTATATTGATAAGTATGCTACTGTTACATCACAAGAGTTAAATATTGAAGAGAGTGAAGAAGAAGCTTTAGAAGAGGAAATAGAGAAGAAAGATTATGATGGAAAAATGGTTACTTTTTGTGGTATTATCTCTCATACCAAAGTTTTTATCACCAAAAGTAATACACAAATGTTATTTGCTCAAATAGAAGATCGATATGGTAGTGTAGAACTTGTTGTATTTCCAAATATTTATCAAAAATATAGTAGTTTACTTGCAAAAGATCAGGTTGTAAAAATTGTAGGAAAAGTAAGTATGAAGGAAAATGAAAAGACAAAAATCATTGTAAATGAGGTAGAGCTTATTACCAAACAAGTAAAAATTTATATTAGAATTCCAAAAGACAAATTTGATTTAGAACCTAGAGTAATTTCTTTTATTAAGTCTTTAGAGG
Organism: uncultured Clostridia bacterium; assembly: GCA_944386605.1. Lineage (GTDB taxonomy): Bacteria > Bacillota > Clostridia > TANB77 > CAG-465 > CAG-465. The sequence goes on from CALXBS010000005.1 coordinate 16,860, forward strand.
AAAGTAGAGGAAGTAATCCTGTTTATCTTTTTTATGAAGGAACCAATAAAGTCAAATTACTTAGTAAAGAATTTTGTTTAAATTCGCAAGATGAAACGATTCATAAATTAAAAATGGCTTTTGGAGATGAAAATGTAAAATTAAAATAACATTAAGTAAAGAAAGTAAATTTTATTTTAGGATTTACTTTCTTTTTTGCTACATCCGTGTTATAATGGGGCAGGAAATGTATCATGTCACTTTAAAATGAAATGTGAAGAAAGGAGATCAATATGAATATTATTGAGGAAACTTTAAACAATCAAGAGGTTATGGTTTGTGTTTTGACAGGTGGCCCAGTAGCTGGAAAATCAAGTCTTGAAATTCCCATCATGGAACTTGCTCTTTGCTTAAATTACGACATGATTTGGATTGATGAGACGGCAACACAGTTGATTAACTCTGGTTTGAAGCCTGTTAATGGAATGACTTCTCCCCTGGAGTTTCAAAGGATTCTTTTTGAGTATCAACGTTTTAAAGAGGATCAGTATATTCATATGGAACGGGAAACAAATAGAAAGTTAATCATCGTATGTGATAGAGGGTTACTCGATGCAAAAGCCTATATGAATGATAAGGAATGGAGTCAGTTACTTTCTATGGTAGGGACATCGGATGTGGAAATCTTATCACGTTATCTATTTGTGATTCATATGGTGACTGCAGCAGAAGGTGCAGAAGAGGCTTTTGAGGCAAATAGGGCAGGGAATAAGGCTCGTTCTAAGGATGAGACAAAAGATGTGGCAATTGCTTTAGACCACAAGATTAGAGAAGCGTATTTAGGGCATAGAAATGTTTTTTATGTTTCTAATGAAACGGATTTTGAAGGGAAAAAGGAAAAGGCGTTAAAAATCTTTCTGTCTTGTATTGGAAAGAAAGAATTATCCGAACATCAGGAAAAGTATATCGTAGAAATCCCAAGCATTACGTATTTCTTTGAAAAAAAGGCTCAAAAGAGACATATTGTGCAGACTTACTTAAAGCCATATGGAAATGAAGAAAGACGTTTGAGAATGCTGGGAGATGGTAAAAACTTTGTCTATTATTTAAGCAGAAAGGAAATTGGTAGTAATACTGGTATCCAAGAAAAAAGAATTGGCAGAGATATGTACGATACTTTAATGATGGAAATGGATCCATCGAAGAAACCGATCATCAAAGATAGATGGTATTTTTCAGATCATAATGTCTATTACAATTTAGACGTTTATCCCAACTGGAAAAAGCATGCTATTTTAGAGATTCGAAGTAGTCAGGAGGATGTGATCACTCAGTTACCGCAAGATATTAAAATGGTAAAAAATGTAACCGAGGATACGCGTTTTCAAAATTACCGCTTAAGCGAATATTTCCCGTTAGAAGAGGAGATTGTTACGTTATAAAAAAAAGAGAAAGGTCATGAGGTATTCATGGCCTTTCTTTTATAACAATTTGTTATTTGTCCCCTTTTAATATTTCAGTAGCAGCACCTAAAGATCCCATTGCTTTTGTTGCGTCAAATGGAATAAACACTTTGTTAGCACTTCCTTGTGAAATTTTCTCTAATGCTTCTAATGATTTAATAGCTACTAGGTTTTGATCAGGTTTAGAATCCATAATAGCAGAGTATACAAGTTTAATTTCTGCTGCTTTAGCGTCAGCCACTTTTTTGATAGCTTCTGCATTTCCTTCTGCTTCTAATATTCTAGATTCTCTAATACCTTGTGCACGTCTTATGCTAGATTCACGTTCTGCTTCTGCATTTAGAATAGTTGCTTGTTTGCTACCTTCAGCAAGTGTGATGTCTGCTTGACGTTTACCTTCTGCTTCTAAGATGATTGCTCTTTTATTTCTTTCTGCATTCATTTGTTTTTCCATTGCGTCACGAATGTCAGCTGGTGGTTTGATGTCTTTAATTTCCACTCTATCTACTTTACATCCCCATTTGTCTGTTGCTTCATCAAGAACGTTTCTTAATTGTGTATTGATTGCTTCTCTAGAGCTAAAAGTTGCGTCAAGATCCATTTTACCAACAATATCACGAATGGTAGTAATGGCAATGTAAGCAATACCTTTTTGAAGACTTTCAATTTCATAAACTGCCTTTACTGGATCGATAATTTGATAGAATACAACGGTATCAATTGTAATAGTAACATTATCTTTTGTAATTACACTTTGTGGTGTTACATCCATAGTTTGTTGTTTTAAACTAACAACCGCTCTTACAGAATCAACAAAAGGTAATAGGAAATTAAGACCTGCTTCAGCAGTATAATGGTATTTTCCTAAACGTTCTATAATTCTTACTTCTGATTGTCTAACAACTTTAACAGAAGTTGCAGCAATGATTAGTCCAACAACAATAACGATAATAAAAAATATATACATAATGTTTCCTCCTTATATTTTTTTTACGATTAACTTTACGCCATCAATTTTTTCTACAATAACCGTATCTCCCATTTTAACAGGTTTGGTATTGTCTAAAATAATAGCTGACCAAAGTTCACCCTCGATTTTTACTTGACCAATTTGTTCTGTATTTAAAATGTCTTTGATAACAGTTCCTTTTTTTCCAATAATAGCATTTTTATTCATGGCCACATCTTTTGTTTTAAATAATTTTTGTGTTAAAGGTTTTATAAATAGTAGCATGATTAATGTCGATATGGCAAAAACTGCAATTTGTATTCCAATATTTGGTGTAATTAAACTAGTAATAAAGGCAAGTAAGGCACCAATTCCAGGCCAAAACATTAAAAATGAAACGGTAAATATTTCTATTAGTAAACAAATTCCACTGATAATTAGCCATATGATCCAAGTAGGTATCATAAAAACTCCCTCCTCCTTAGATATAATATATGTACATATTATATAATAATTTTATGAAAATCACAAGAGATAATGCTGAAATTAAAACGAAAGTAATAAAAAGTAAAAAAATATCATAAAAACGATTGAATTTTTATATAATTTATAGTATGGTATATGTAGAAAGATATTTATTTTAAGGAGAAATAGTCATTTGTAATGAAAATGTAATAAACTTGACTTATGATTTGGAATATGATAGAATAAGTCTGCTTTTATAATTGCTAGCTTTGTAATAATTTGACTTATTTATAAAAATATGTTATAATAAAACTTGTATGACTAATTTAAAAGGAAGGTGCAAATTTTAGTTATGGGAAAAAAAGGTGTGCTCAGTACACTAAGATTTTTATTTTTTACAGTTTTTACACTTGCTTTGATTTTCTTAGCAGTTGTAATGACAATTATAAATACTTATAAACCTGCTGTTAGAGCTTATATTAACGGTAGATTTATAGGATACTTTTCAAATGAACAACAATTTGATGAAGTATATAATGATTTAGTGGCTGAAAAGCAAAACATTGATCCGAATGTAAAAGTTTATTTAGAAAGTGAACCTGTATTTGAAACAAGTTATATTAGAGATTCATTACTTTCTGAACAAAACATTTATACAAATTTAAGAGCTGAAATAAAAACAGAGTTTACACTTTATGATGTAGCCGTTGATGGCGAAACAAAAATGAAATTTACAACACAAGATGAAGCAGAAAATTATGTAGAAAAATTAAAAGCAGAGGTAGATACTTTAAATACAGAAGTTATTATTGAAAAAGTAGCAGAGCTTGGAGAAACTACTTCTATTGAAAGAGCAGACGCTATTTTAAAAGATATTGTAGATAGAAATAAACCAGTTGAAATTCCAGAAGTAGAAGTTCAACCTGTTTATACACCTGTTATTACAACTTATACAGGTCCAACTTATGTTGTTGCAACAGACGATGGTATATGGCCAACCGTTTATAGAAGAATTAACTGTGGATATGGTGAATATTATGGTCACCAAGGTATTGACTTAGGTGGTAGTACCGGTACGGATATATACGCCTATAGAACAGGTACAGTTGTATTTGCTGGTTGGGATGCTACAGGTTATGGTAACTGTATTAGAATTAATCATGGTGATGGTATGACCACTTTATATGCTCACTGTAGTGCATTATATGTATCTGCAGGAGATGTTGTAACACAAGGTCAAACAATTGCAGCAATTGGTGAAACTGGTTGGGCAACTGGTCCACACTTACACTTTGAAATTAGATTAAATGGTATTGCTGTAAACCCATATAGTTATATCATCAATAAATAATTTTAATTAGATAATGAATGTAGAAATACATTTATAATAGCACCTATGGCTCAGAGTATACATTCCTCATGTTACTTCTTAGCGATAGGCAAGTAAAGAAAAAAGGAGGGAAAAAAATGACAAAAGAAAGAAAAGCAGAAATCTTATCAACTTATGCTAGAAAAGAAAATGATACTGGATCTGCAGAAGTACAAATTGCACTTTTGACTGAAAGAATCAATGAACTAACTGAGCATTTAAAAGTACACAAAAAAGATGATCATTCTAGACGTGGCCTTTTAATTATGGTTGGTAAAAGAAAAAGATTATTAAGATATCTTGAACAAAAAGATGTTGAAAGATATAGAGAAGTAATTTCTAAACTTGGAATTAGAAAATAATGATGAGAGTGTCCTAAAAAAGGGCACTTTTTTTGTATAAAAAGAGAGTTGTATAGGAAATCAAATGCATATTTATTGCATATAAAAATACTTTGTGATATAATACATTGGTAAAAAACGGGAGTGATCATATGGTAGAAGAAAAAAATAGAGTAGAAATTAAAAAGGTTTATGATACTTATCTTGAAAATGATAATCAAGAAGTTATTGTTTGTGGATGGGTTCGTAATATAAGAGATTCAAAAGTGATTGGATTTATAGAATTAAATGATGGTAGTTTTTTTAAACCTGTACAAATTGTTTTGGAACAAGATTTGTCAAATTATAAAGAGATCATTGCTTTAAATATTGGAGCAAGCATCAAAGTAAGGGGAATTTTAAAGGTAACACCTGAAGCAAAACAACCATTTGAAATAAAGGCAGAAGAAATTGAAATAGCAGGAAAATCTTCTCCAGAATATCCTTTACAAAATAAAAGACATTCTATGGAATTTTTAAGAGATATTTCTCATTTAAGACCTAGAACCAATACTTTTCTTGCAGTGTTTAGAGTAAGAAGTGTTATTGCACATGCTATTCATGAGTTTTTTTATCAAAATGGATTTGTTTATGTACATACTCCAATTATTACTTCTTCTGATTGTGAAGGAGCAGGAGAGATGTTTCGTGTAACTACATTAGAGGATCTAAAACAAGATCCATCTGAGGACTTTTTTGGTAAGAAAACAGGACTTACTGTATCAGGGCAATTATCAGCAGAATGTTTTGCAACTGCATTTTCAAAAGTGTATACATTTGGTCCAACTTTTAGAGCAGAAAATTCTCATACTGGACGTCATGCAGCAGAGTTTTGGATGATTGAACCAGAAATGGCTTTTTGTGATTTAGAAGAAAATATGAATGTGGCTGAAAAAATGATAAAATATATTATTCATGCAGTTTTGACAGAATGTCCAGAAGAAATTGAATTCTTTAATAAGTTTGTAGATAAAGAGTTAAAAAGTCGTTTGACACATGTTTATGAATCAAGTTTTGAAAGAGTAACTTATAAAGAAGCTGTAGAATTATTAAAGAAACATAATGATCAATTTGAGTATCCAGTAGATTTTGGAACCGATTTGCAGACAGAGCATGAAAGATATTTAACAGAAGTAATTTATAAAAAACCTGTTTTTGTAACAGACTATCCAAAGGAAATTAAAGCTTTCTATATGAAACAAAATGACGATGGTAGAACTGTTAGAGCAGTAGATATGTTGGTTCCTGGTATTGGTGAAATTATTGGTGGATCACAAAGAGAAGAAAATTTAGAAAAACTATTAAATAGAATGAAAGAATTAGGTTTAGATGAAAAAGAATATGATTGGTATCTTGATACAAGACGCTATGGTACTTGTGTACATTCAGGATTTGGACTTGGTTTTGAAAGATTGATTATGTATATGACAGGAATGTCTAACATACGAGACGTAATACCTTTCCCAAGAACTCCAGGAAATTGCTTATATTAAAATGAAAGGAAGTTTAGCTTATGATAAAATATAGAACACATACTTGTAATGAAATAACAGAAGAAGATGTTGGAAAAAAAGTAATATTATCTGGTTTTGTAAAGACCATTCGTGATTTGGGTGGTTGTGTTTTTATTGATTTAAGAGATCATTATGGAATTACACAATTAACAACAGAAGATGAAAAATTATTAGAACAAATAAAAAGTTTAAAAGTAGAATCTACAATTAGAGTAGAAGGAACCATTGTAAAAAGGCCAGAGGACAATATCAATGAAAACTTAAAAACAGGAAAAGTTGAAATAGAAATTGCTTGTTTAGAAGTTTTAAATGATGTATTATTGCCTCTTCCTTTTGAAGTAGATAAAAGTACAGAGGTAAAAGAAGATTTAAGATTACAATATCGTTTTTTGGATTTAAGAAATGAATCGATTCATCAAAAAATTGTTTTTCGTAGTAAAGTGTTAAAGGCACTTAGAGAAAAGATGGATCAAATGGGATTTGTGGAAATACAAACTCCTATTTTAACTTCTTCTTCTCCAGAAGGTGCAAGGGATTTTTTAATTCCTTCTAGAATTCATCCAGGTGAATTTTATGCACTTCCACAAGCACCACAACAGTTTAAACAACTTTTGATGATTTCTGGATTTGATAAATATTATCAAATTGCTCCATGTTTTAGAGATGAAGATCCAAGAGCAGATCGATCACCAGGAGAATTTTATCAATTAGACTTTGAAATGGCGTTTGCAACACAAGAAGAAGTTTTGGCAGTTTTAAAAGAAATTGCAACGGATATTTTTACAAAATTAGGACATGCAAAAGTTTCAGAAGATTCTTTTGTTGAAATTCCATATAAAGAGGCAATGGAAACCTATGGAACAGATAAACCTGATTTAAGAAATCCATTGGTATTACATGATGTAACAGAATGCTTTGAAGGATCTGGTTTTAAAGCTTTTGAAGATAAAACTGTAAAATGTATTGCAATTGATTCAAGTAGTGTAACTAGAAGATTTTTTGATGAAATGGCAGAATATGCAAAAGATGGTTTAGGATTAAAGGGACTTGCATGGATAAAAATCAATGAGGATGGAAGTGTAGTAGGCCCTATTGCTAAGTTTTTATCAGAAGAGCGTGTTCAAAAACTTTATGAAATCACACATGCAAAAGAAAATTATGGACTTTTCTTTGTGGCAGATCGTTATGAGAAAGCTTGCAAAGATGCAGGTCTTGTAAGAGATGAGTTAGGAAAAAGATTAAACTTGATCGATCCAGATATTTATAAACTTTGTTTTATAGTAGATTTTCCATTCTATGAGAAAAATGATGAAGGAAAAATTGATTTTGGACATAATCCTTTTTCTATGCCAAAAGGTGGTCTAGAAGCTTTAAAAAATAAAAATCCATTAGATATTGTTGCTTATCAATATGATATGGTATGTAATGGATATGAAATTGCTTCTGGTGCTGTTAGAAATCATGATACCAGAATCATGACAAAAGCTTTTGAAATTGCAGGTTATTCAGAGGAAACTGTAAAAACAAAATTTGGCGCTTTATACAATGCATTTAAATTTGGAGCACCACCACATGCTGGAGCTGCACCTGGTATTGATAGAATCATTATGCTTTTATTAGGTGAAAATAATATACGTGAAGTAATTGCTTTCCCTAAAAATAGTAAAGCAAGAGATTTGTTAATGGGGGCACCAGCCAAAGTAACAGAAGAACAGTTAAGAGATGTTCATATTGCATTAAGAAAATAATACAAAAGAAAAAAGATTAAAATCATATTAAGGGGGAAGTATATGAAAATTGCAATTTTAGGTGTGGGAGCATATGGTCTTGCACTTGCTAATATTTTTCATGGAAATGGAATGGAAGTGACTCTTTGGTCAAAATTTGAAGAAGAATTTGATATTTTAAATTTAAAAAGAGAAAATCCTGGAGTATTACCAGGAGTAATCATTCCAGAAGAAATTAAGATAACAACCAATTTGAAAGAGGCAATTACAGATGTAAAGATTATTGTTATTGCTGTTCCAATGCGTGCTGTAAGATCTGTAGCAAAAGAATTAAAAGATTTGATATTTGATGAACAAATTATATGTATTGTTTCAAAAGGGATTGAGCCTATTTCTAATAAACTAATGAGTGAGGTTGTATTAGAAGAAACAAAGCATGAAAATATTTGTGTACTATCAGGGCCTTCTTTTGCAAAAGAAATTGCGCATGGTGGAGGTACAGGCTTTATTGTTGCTTCTTACTTAGATATTACCAATGCAACTGTAAGAAATGCTTTTGAGAATGATCAGATTGTAGTAAGTACTTCTAAAGATTTATTAGGGGTACAAATTGCAGCAGCTTCTAAAAATGTATTTGCAATTTTCATGGGATATATAGATAGCAAAGGATTAAGTGATTCTACAAGAGCAAGCATTTTAACCTGCCTTATCAATGACTTAAGACTGATTATAGAAGTCTTGGGTGGCAAACCTCAAACGGTATTTTCTTATGCTGGAATAGGAGATATGTTACTTACTTGTATGAGTCCAACTAGTAGAAATTACACATTTGGAAGCTATATTGGAAAAGGGCTTACAAAAGAAAAGGCTTTAGAAAGAATGGAGACAACTACAGTAGAAGGGTTATATACATTAGATTCTTTGAAAAAATTATTAAAAGAGAAAGAAATCGATATAAAATCGATTGATCTGTTATATAGTATTTTATATGAAAATGAAGAGGTAGAAAATATTTTACAAGAAATTAAATAACGGTGAAGGATATGTTAGAACAAGAAATCATAAGAATGATAAAAGAAGAAGCACTTGAAAATCATGTACCAATTATTCAAGATGAATCTTTAGAGTTATTACTTACAATATTAGATATTGCAAAGCCAAATAAAATTTTGGAAATTGGAACTGCAGTGGGTTATTCTGCTATTTGCTTTTCTAAATATTTAAGTGGTAAAGAGGCAAAAATAAAAACCATAGAAAAAAATGAAGAAATGTATCAAAAGGCGATTCAAAATATTCAAAAACTACATCTTGAAGATAAGATAGAAGTAATACATGATGATGCTACAGTTTATTTAGAAGGATTAAAAGAAGATAATACATATGATGTTATATTTATTGATGCTGCTAAAGGACAGTATTTAAAATTTTTAAAAGAGGCTATTCGACTTGCAAAAGTTGGTGGAATTATTATTGCAGATAATGTCTTGTTTAAAGGAAGAGTGTTATCAGATTATAACGAACATAAGCATAGAACAGCTACAAATCGTCTTAGAACTTATTTAAAAATGATTGAAGAAGATGAGAGGCTTCATTCCACATTGGTAAAAATTGGGGACGGTATTGCAATTAGTATTGTACAAAATAAATAAAAGGATATTGTAAAATATGGATATTAATGTTATAATGGCAGTATGTATATATTAAGGAGGAATTTGTTATGTATTGTAAAAATTGTGGAAAACAAGTTGAAGGTGAAAAGGAGTATTGTGAAGATTGTGAAAAAGTAATGGCTGAAAAAGAGCAAACTACAGTGGAAACTCCTGTACAAGAAAATACGACTAACACAGATACAAATACAAAAGTAGAAGGTGAAAAAGCGCCTGAATTAAAATCTAAAATGGCAGCAGGATTATTTGGTATCTTTTTAGGTGCTTTTGGTGTGCATAACTTTTATTTGGGTTATACTACAAAAGCGATTATTCAGGTAACAGTAACTAGTATTGCTTTGTTATTAAGTTGTTGTACTGCTGGACTTACTGCCTTTATTGCTTCAGGAATTGGAATTTGGGGATTAATCGAAGGTATTTTAATTTTAGCTGGTAGTATTAAAGTAGATGGAAAAGGAAATCCTTTAAAGGATTAATTATGGAAGAACAAGAGTTAGAGACAAAATATTTTTATATTACAGGAATAGTATTAACATGTTTAACTCTTATCACGATTTTAATACTAGTTTGTTTTCATATTAATGTATTAGAAGTAAGTTTTCCTTGTGTTGTTTATCAAAAAACAGGACATTATTGTCCTGGATGTGGTGGAACAAGGTCAATTAAGGCTTTGCTACAAGGAGATATTCTTTCTAGTTTAAAATATCATCCTGTTATTGTATATATTTTAGTACTAGGAGGTATCTTTATGATATCTAATACGTATACGTTAATAAAATATCGTAAATTAGCAGGATTGCAAATGAAACCACTTTATTTGATTCTTGCTCCTGTTATTATTTTTGTACAATGGATTATCAAAGAAATATTGTTAATATTTTTTAGTATTCATATTATTTAATGAAGATTTGCAAAAGAAAAACGAAAGTGATATAATAAAATTATAGTTTAAGGAGGAATTCATATGTATTGTAGAGATTGCGGTAAAGAAATCGAAGATGGAAAGGAATATTGTGCAGAATGTGAAGCAGCAAGAAATACAACACAAGCAACAGGAAATGAAAATGTTGTATCTGGTGATACTACTAGAACTACTAATACAACTACAACCAATACAACAACTTCTGCAGATACACCAAAATCAAAACTTGCAGCAGGTTTATTTGGTATATTCTTAGGAGCTTTTGGAGTACATAATTTCTATCTTGGATATATAGGAAAAGCAGTTGCACAGTTATTAATTACTGTATTATCATGTTTTACTTTAGCAGTTGTTTCTGAAATTTGGGGATTAATTGAAGGTATTTTAATTTTATCTGGAAGCATTGCAGTAGATGGAAAAGGAAATCCTTTAAAAGATTAAGGATAAAAAAGAGAGTTGGGGTGAATTTAATGTCACCTCAATTTTTTTAGCAAAACAAAACTTATATAATATTTTGAAAAATTAAGTTTTACTTTACTAGGATACTATGATATAATTATATCTAATTTGGGGATTTAAATGGAAGCAAATTATCCACCATATATAATAACAGATAAAACCTTCAGTATTATTTAGGTGGAAGATATAATTAATGGAAAAAACTTGTCATTCGGAGAATAAAAAATATATAAGAATTTAAAGCTAAAATAAAACTACTTATTCTATTATGAATTTGTGTTTATCTCCATTTTATGATGAGAGAAAATAATGGATTTACAATATATGGAGGACTAATAACAAAAGAAATAGGGATATATAGTGGAAGAATTAATTCAGAAAGTGATTTGGGATATGTTTGAAAATGGTTTACTTATAGATAGAATTATAAATCAAAATTAATAGTTTTACAGGAGGGATAGTTTATGAATGATTTAGAATTAAACTTTAATGAAATTATCAATATGGTAGAAACAAGAAGGAATAATGCTTATAAGAAAGTAAATGAGGAACTAATTTCTTTATATTGGGATTTTGGAAGATATATAAGTGAAAAAGTAAATGATTCTAATTGGGGAGAAAAAATTATTGATAAACTAGTAGATTTTATGAAGAGAGAATATCCAACAATGAAAGGATTTAATAGAGCAGGAATATATCGAATGAAACAATTTTATGAAACATATAAAGATAATGAAATTGTCGCTCCACTGGTGAGACAAATTAGTTGGACACATAATACTATGATATTAGGAGCAACAAATTCAATAGAAGAAAAAGAATTTTATATTAGAATGTGTATAAAAAACAATTATTCCAAAAGGGAACTAGATAGACAAATAAAGAGTGGATATTTTCAAAGATATATGTTATCTGATGGAAAAGCAAATCCTAGTTTAACAAAGGCAGTAGGAGAAGAAGATTATCCAAATACTAAGATATTAGATACATATAGTTTAGAATTTTTAGATTTGCCAAATGAATATTCTGAAAAAGATTTAAAGAAAGCAATAATTTCTAATATGAAAGATTTTGTATTAGAAATCGGAAAGGATTTTACCTTTGTTGGAGAAGAATATAGAGTTCAGGTTGGAAATCAAGACTTTTATATAGATTTACTATTTTATAATAGAGCATTAAGTTGTTTAGTCGCATTTGAATTAAAAATAGGAAATTTTCAGCCAGAGTATATTTCAAAAATGGATTTCTATTTAGAGGCATTAGATAGACAAGAGAAGAAGGAAAATGAAAACCCAAGTGTTGGAGTAATATTGTGCAGTGGCAAGAACGAGCAAATTGTGGAATATGCAATGAGCCGAACTATATCTCCAACAATGGTATCACAATATACATTAAAATTAATAGACAAAAAGCTGTTAGAAAATAAACTAAAAGAAATTGCAGAGATAGTAGGGGAAAATAATGAAAAATAATTGTGATTATAATGTGTAATCTTAGATGAAAAATTTATTTTTTAAATGCTGTTGATGAGATTTTAAGGTACCTATCTAATAATTATAATTTGTATATAATAACAAGTGGTACTATTCTCTTATTGATATTATAGAAATGATTTTGAACTGTCCGATTTTTTCGGACAGTTCAAAATGTTAGCCAAAGATGGAAAAATGAGATTAAAAGTCTGTGCAAATAGAGAAACAGTATTTTGAATTATACAAAGCATACCATCTCCCATGCAGAACCTTTTAAATTATGATTTGCTAGATTAGTAGAAGAAAGAATACAAGGAATAAATAATCCTGCACTTGCTATTGAAAGAGCAAAAAACATATTTAAAAAAAGGATATTCTTAAGAGTGGATTAACACTACTTTACGTTCAATTGATACCAGAAATGAATTAACGAATTATTAGAATTTAATACTCTTCAATATAGACGTTTTTGCGGTAATCTTAATGGAATATTGAAAAGCTTTTTAGTAAAAATATTGATCAAAAAGAAGCTAAATTGGGGTGAATTTAATGTCACCTTAATTTTTTAGTAGATATTAAGAAATGATTAAAACAAATTGATAACTTTAATGTGAAAGCATTATCAAAAGAAAAAGAGTGCTGAACAATATTCATTGCAAAGCACTCCTGTCACATAAAAACTTTAAACTGATCGTCTTAATCGAATATTACATCTCCATCCTCTTCCAAAAACTCCTTGTATTCTTTGTGAAAAACTTTACGACACAATTCTGTTATGTCTTTGCCGTGTTCGTTTACAACTTCGGCCTTGGATGTGATTTTATCGACTGCTACAGTGAGCTGATAATTATATCCATACATAACAAGTGCTAAATCTACATTGAAGTACGTTTTCCCGTTCTTGGAATAATGACCTAACTCAGTAGAATGGCATAGATCGGTAGCAGGCAGATCGTCTAATAGATCCCACATCGCTGCACGATAACGATTAACCTTTTGACTCATAATTTGTCCTCCTATAAAATAATAATTTTTATACGTTTTAGTTTACATAACTATTTATATTATACCATAAAAATTTTATCTGGTCAAATGATAATGAAATCAGTTTAATCATAAAAATTGGAGTATAATTTGTTATATTACACTCCAATATTTATTTCAATGATATTCTTTATGAAAAAATGGATAAGAAAAAGGTTAAGATTCTTTTAACAGGTGAACGGTTTTTGTTGTAAATAACAGGTAATGTGTTCATTGCAGAATCTTGATTAAAAATAGAGTAGCTTTCAGAAAGTCTTACCATTTTATATTGATAATCTTGATTGTTTTCTTTCATTTTTAAAATAGAAAAATCTTTTTCTTGCATAATAACAATTAAATTAAAATCAATAGGCTCTGAAAATTTAGTAGTATAAATATTTTCGATTCTAACGTTTGAAAATTCTTTAAATTGTTCTTTTAAACTTGAATAAATCTTTTCTATTTTTTCAGAATGTTGATGGGTAGTAGGGTTATTTAATAAATAGCCTAGATTATCCAGTTTAATAATATTTGTATTATTTTTTAAAGATTTACTTTGACGGTTTAGATTAGAAATTTCTACCAGTTGCAAGAAAGAATCATCTACGGATATAGCGGCAATAGAGGTGTTTTCTTTGTAAGATAGGTTATATAATCTTTTAAATTTCATATCTTTATATATTTTAATATATTTATCACTAGAAAGTACTTCATTTGCAATACTATATTTCATTTTTTCTATTAAATTAGAAGCACTATTTTCAAAGGTATTTAATACTTTATATGAAATAGTGTTGTAAATTTGATTAGATAAATTTTGATTTTCTACAATAAGTATTTTTTCTAAGGTTTTTAATTTTAGCGTATAAGGAATGGTTGCATATTCTGCTTCTGCTTGTATGAAAGCATTAACAAGTATATTTTGCAAATTTGTAATTTCTTCTAAAATAGAATTCTCTAAAGTAGTTATATTTTCAGATAAGCTAAGCTCAATATTAGAAGAAAACTGATCATCACGTTTAATTTCTTTTTCACCTAATTTTTGTAAATTGGTATGGATCGCCATTTCAATTTTTTTCTTTTCTTTTTGTAAATCTTCTATGTTTTGATTTAGAATATTTTTCTTAATATTTAAATAATTATCATCTAATAATTTGTTTAAATAGACTAGTTTGTTATAATTAGAATATTTTCTACTAATAGTATCTAGAGTTTCTAATAATTTTTCAGGTTCTTCTAGTTTGGTTTTACTTAAAATCTTATTTAAAAATCTATTAGGATTTGTAAATAAATGATAATAAAATTCTTCTTCATCTAACTCAAAAGTATAACAAATTTGACTTAAAAGTTTTCCCTCCAAGAAGTATATATCATTGTCACTTGCAATTTTATTTCCTAAAAAATCATTTTCATAATTCCTATAAGTAGGGATGATACTTAGGGTAGTAGGTTCTGTGTAAAGGAGTCTACAAACAAGATTAGAAACAACTGCTCGATTGATTCCAAAGTTTTTGTGAATGATTTTATAACTGGTAGTTGATAGAGAAGCAGTTGAATATCCTACTTGAAAAGAACTATCGGATATTTCAGTAGTTGTCATGGCATAAAGAAGCCTTAAATAGACAGATTCTAGATTAGAAATATCACGTATATATAATTCTTTTTTGACAGCGTCATAGTATCCTGTTTTAAAATCATGTTTGGTATCACTATCTAAAAATACGGTATCAATGTTTTCATATAATTGTCTTTCTAGTGTTCGTTGTGTTTTTTTGGTAATATATCCAAATTCTAATAATTTATCAAATATTTGATTTATTAAATCCATAAAATTAGGATTTAAGTTACATTTTTCCCTTAGTTTATCTAAATAGTTTATCATGATCTTCCTCCATAAACGAATATTGTTTATTTTCATTTTATAATAAATAAAAAAAATATACAAGAGTTTCTAGTATAAATGTGAAAAATCGATTAGAATTGATGATGAAAAATTAGATATAAAAATTTAAAAAATATTGCAACTTTTTTTATCATTAAAAGTGTCTATATTATATACGGTAAAAAAAATAAATAAACAAATCATTTTAAAAAAGGAGAAAAAGTATGACAATGATTACGGATAATGATAAAGAAAAGTTAGAAAAATATAGGTCGTTTGTAGAAAATTCTTCCAATGGAAGTTTCATGCAAGATGTGGCTTGGGCAAAAATTAAGAAAAACTGGAAACATTTTTATGTTTATATAGAAGAAAAAGAAGAAATTGTTATTGGAATGACGGTATTGATACAAACAATTCCAAAAATTCATCGTTCTATTATGTACTCTCCTAGAGGGCCTGTTGGAAAAATAGAGGATAGTGAGTTATTAAAGAAATTACTTCAAGAAATAGAACCTCTTGTAACGGAGTATAAAGTATTTTGTTTTAAAACAGATCCTAATGTTTTCTTTAGTGATCGTGTAAGAGAAAGTTTTAAAAAAGCTGGATTTTTATCCTCACCAAAAAATCCTAAAAGGCAAAAAATTATACAACCAGTTTATCATATGGTTCTTTCTTTAAAGGATAAAAGTAGAGAACAAGTTTTTGAGTCTTTTCTACCTAAAACAAGATACAATATTAGATTAGCAAAAAAGAGGGGAATTGATGTTACTTTTTCAAATACAGAAGAAGATTTAAAAATATTTTATGATTTGTTTTTGGTAACCACCAAAAGAAATCAGTTTCCTGGAAAATCATATGATTATTTTAAAGATTTATTAAATAGTTTTGATTCCAAACATTTAAGAATATATGTAGCAAGATATCGTGGACAAGCTTTAGCTGCAGCTATTACCTTAAAATATGGTGAAGAAGTGTTTTATTTATATGGTGCAAGTTCTAATGAAATGAGAAATTTTATGCCAACTTATCTTTTGCAATGGGAAATGATTCAATGGGGAATTGAGAATAATTGTTCCAGGTATAATTTTGGAGGCTTGGCTTCACCTGATACTACAACAGGATTATATCGATTTAAAGAGGGATTTTGCCATAAAGAAGGAATGGTAGAATATATAGGAGAATTTACAAAGGTATATGATCCATTTTTTTATCTGTTATATGATACAATATATCCCAATTTAGTGAAACTAAATTCTATCAAATTAGGATTACATATTAAATAGTTTAGAAAAAACAGATGCCAAAATATCTTTGACATCTGTTTGTTGTTATTTTAATTCAATGATTTCATTATCTTCTATGCGTACATTTTGTACTGGGAAAATTCTTTTTTCAGATGGTATGAAACCTCTTACTTGTACATTTGGAAGAATCCAAGTATATTTTCCGATAAAAGATCCTGGTAGTGTAGTGGAGTTTGCACCCAGTCTTGTGTTATCTCCAATGATGGCACCAAAGAAATCGGTTCCTACATCATATTTTTTTCCTTCTATTTTAACAGTAATATTTTGTTGATCGAATCTTCTGTTTGCAAGAATGGTTCCGCTTCCGACTCTTGTAGATTTTCCAATAATAGAATCCCCAATAAAAGTAAAGCTTTGTACTTTTGCTTTGTTTTGTACAATACTATGTTTTACCTCACAAGAATGCCCTACAACACAATTATCTCCTATAATGGTATAAGGACGAATTAAAGCTCCGGATTGGATGGTACAATTTTTTCCAATGATAACAGGTCCTTCTATAGAGACATTTGCGTGAATTTCAGTTCCTTCACCAATTAGGTAATTTCCTTCAATAGAAACAAAATCTGCAATATGACCATGATTTTCATGAAGATCATTTTCTACTACCATTTTATTTACAAAAGGTTTTATATTCTTTAATGCTTCCCATGGGTAAGTAGCTCCTTGAAATACATCTTTAAATGCAAAATTTTCTATATTTTCAAAATAATAATCTAATTTAAAATTTTCCATATAAATCCTCCTATACATTTTTTATTTCTGTAAAACTTGGAACAACTGTATTGTCATGAATATATCCGTTTTCTCCAACAATAGAGAATGGGCCAATTTTACAATTATTTCCAATAGAAGCTCTGTCTAATTTACTAGTTTCAACTATAGTATTATCTCCAATACTAGAAGAGATAATGTGAGAATTTGGTCCAATGATACAGTTTTGACCAATAATAGTTTCTCCTTGTATATTGGTTCCAGGATAAATAATAGTGTCTTTTCCAATAGAAACATCTAAACTAATATAGGTGTTTTGAGGATCAATTAAAGTAACTCCATTATCCATATGTTGTTCACGTGTATTTTGAAGTAAGGTTCTTGTAACAATAGATAAGTCAGATCTTGAATTAATACCTTGTGTTTCATCTGGATTTTGAATCATGTAAACTCCAATTCTTCCTCCAGCTTTAATAATATGATAAGGAATATCGGTTATATAGTATTCCTTTTGTGCGTTATTATTGTCTAATTTTGCAAAAGATTCTTTTAAGCATTTTCCTTTAAAGCAATATAGTCCAATATTTACTTCTTCAATTGCTAGTTCTTCTTCATTACAATCTTTTTGTTCTACGATTTTAGATAAATTTCCATAAGAATCACGAATGATTCTACCATAAGCAGGTGTTTTATCAAAAACTGCGGATACAAGTGCACCATCAAAGTTTCCTAATTCCAAAAATGAAATAAAGGATTTGATTGTGTAAGGTGAGATAAGAGGCATATCCCCATTAACAATTAAAATTAAATCATCATCCTCAATATAGTCTTTGGCTTGCATAGCAGCATGACCAGTTCCTAATTGTTCTGCTTGATAAATACAGGTAACATTATCTCTACCCTCTAAATTTTTTTCTACAAGTTCATGTTTGTGACCAACAATAACATATAGATCTTCTATTTCTGCATTTTCGCAGGCGTCACAAACATAATCAATAATACATCTATCATAAACTTTATGTAGTACTTTTGGTAGATTAGATTTCATTCTAGTACCTTTTCCACCTGCAAGTACAATTGCTTTCATTTTTGACATGAAAAATCATCTCCTTAACCTTATATATATATAATATGAATTTTTTAAGTTGCGTGATCATTTTATCATAAAAAAGGATAATTGTAAAGTGAGGGATTTTTACCAATTTTTTAACAAGTTTACATATTTCTATCATATTTTTTTCATAAAACCACTTTATAATGGTTATGTAAAAGGAGTGGAAAATGGCACAAGAAATTTTTAATCGCATAGAGAAAAAGTATATGTTATATCAAGATGGGTATCAAAAATTAATGCAAGAATTGGAACCATATATTACTTTAAATCCGTTTGGTCACCAAACGATATGTAATCTTTATTTTGATAATAGTACTTATGAAATAGCAAGAAATTCTATTAGCAAACCTGTGTATAAAGAAAAAATTAGAGTAAGAAGTTATGGTATTCCAGATAAAGATACAAAAGTATTTTTAGAATTAAAGAAAAAATATAAAAAAATGGTAAATAAAAGAAGAATCGGTTTGACATTACAAGAGCTAGAAAGATATCTTTATTTTAATCGACCTCCAGAAAAAAATAAGCAAATATTTGAAGAGCTAGATTATTGTATTAAAACAAAACATTTAGTGCCTACCATGTATGTTGCTTATGATAGGGTATCTTATTTTGCAAACTCAGATGAAAATTTAAGAATTACTTTTGATTCTAATTTAAGATATCGAAAAGAACACATCGATTTTGAATATGGAGATGTAGCTCAGAAATTTTTTGATCAAGATGTTTATATTATGGAGATTAAAACGTTAAATGCTATTCCTTTATGGCTTGTTGATATTTTATCAAGGCTAGAAATATATCCAACTTCTTTTTCAAAGTATGGTGAAATATACAAAAAAGAAATATTAAAAAGAGAATGGGAGAGAGTTTAACAATGTTTGAAAGTATTTTAAATGAAAGTACAAGTAGTATTTCAATATCAAGTGCTTGTATTTGTATGCTTGCTTCAATTATTTTAGGCCTTTGTATTGCCTTTATTCATATGAAGACAAGTAAATATAGTAAAAGTTTTGTCATTACGCTTGCAGTATTACCATTATTAGTACAGGTAATTATTATGATGGTAAATGGAAATTTAGGAACTTCTGTAGCAGTTTTAGGTGCATTTGGCTTAATTAGATTTAGAAGTGCACCTGGTAGTGCAAAAGAAATTATTAGTATCTTTTTTGCAATGGCAGTAGGTCTTGCAATTGGTATGGGGCAAATTCTTTTTGCAGTTTTAATTACTGTTTTTGTTGGTTTAATGATAGTATTTTTATCTAAATCAAATATCTTAAATCCAAAAGGAAATGAGAAAAAATTAAAAATTGTTATTCCTGAAAATTTGGATTATAACGAAGTATTTCAAGATATATTTGAAGAATATTTAAACAAAGTAGAGTTAGAACAGGTAAAAACAACCAATTTAGGAAGTTTATATGAGTTAAGTTATGCTGTAAGTATAAAATCTGAAAAAAAAGAAAAGGAATTCATTGATAAATTAAGATGTAGAAATGGAAATTTAAACATTACTTTATCTAGAGAAATGTACGGTATCAATGAATTATAGGAGGAAAGGATGAAATATTATAGAGTAGGAAAATCAAATCTAAAAGTAATACTCATTATTATTGTTTTATTAATTGTGTTAGGTGGTATCATTTGGATTGTGATGGATTCGTCTAGTAAAAAAATGAGTGGGGAAGATGTCTTAACAAGTGATTACCAAGCAAGTATTCGTCTGCAAGATAACAATTCTACCATAGAGGGAAGTGGAGCTTCTGTAAATGGAGATGTTATTACCATTACACAAGCAGGTAAATATTATATTAGTGGATCTTTGAGCGATGGGCAGATTATAGTGGACGCTACTTCTAATGATGAAATAGAACTTGTATTAGATTCTGTGGATATCACATCTAAAACAAGCAGTCCTATTTATATCAAGCAAAGTAAATCGACAACCATTTTACTTGCAGATGGTACTGTAAATGAATTAAGTGATACAAAAGATTTTGTATATACAGATGTTGTAGAAGAGGAACCAAATGCAACCATCTATTCTAAAGATGATTTGTATTTTACAGGAAATGGTGCTTTAAATCTTTCTTCTAATTTTAATGATGCCATTGGATGTTCAGATAGCGTAGTGATTGAAAGTGGTAATATTTCTATTGTTTCAGTAGATCATGGTATTAGAGCAAAAGATGGAGTAACTATTAAAGGAGGCGTAACAAAAATAGAGGCTTCTGGCGATGGTATTAAAACTAAAAATACAGAAGAAAGTGATAAAGGAAATATTGTTGTTGAAGGTGGAGAACTTGAAATTATTGCTACACAAGACGGCTTTGATTCTGCAAATGGAATTTATGTATCTGGTGGAGATTTAAATATAACAACTGGTGGAGGCAGTCAAAACGCTAGTACAAAAGAAAGTTGGGGAATGTGGCAAACTAGTACAACTACAGAAGAATCTACAAGTGCTAAAGGAATCAAAGCAAATGCACTTCTTGAAATTAGTGGTGGTAACATCAGCATTGATTCTTCAGATGATAGTTTACATTCTAATAATGATCTAACCATATCAGGAGGAACGCTTTCTTTATCTTCTGGTGATGATGGAATACATGCAGATAGTGAAATTATAATTAATGATGGAAGTATTGAAATTACAAAATCTTATGAAGGAATTGAAAGTACTAATATTACTATTGAAAACGGAGCTATTTCAATTGTAAGTAGTGATGATGGAATTAATATTTGTGGTGGAAATGATAGCTCATCACTAGGTGGAAGACCAGGACAGAATATGTTTGAGGCAACAGATGGAGAATTAACCATTCATGGAGGAACTATCTATGTAAATGCGTCAGGTGATGGTTTAGATTCTAATGGAAATATTGTTATGACAGGTGGAACTGTTTTAGTAGATGGACCTGTAGATGGAGGAAATGGTGCATTAGACTATAACGGAACATTTGATATTAGTGGAGGTACTTTAATTGCAGTAGGAAGTAGAGAAATGGCTCAGTCCTTAAGCAGTTCTTCTACACAAGCAAGTATTTTAATTAATTTAACACAAGAAGCAAGTGCTAACCAAATAATCCATTTACAAAATAGTAATGGAGAAGAAATTATCACTTATGCACCAAGTAAAAAATATAGTTCTATTGTAGTTTCTACGCCAAATATAAAGCAAAATGAAAGTGTAGAAGTATATTTAAGTGGTAGTCATAGTGGTACAAATACAAATGGTCTTTATACAGGTGGAAGTTATACATCTGGTGAACTACTTACAACCATTCAAATTACAGGAATTTTAAATTCTTATGGATCAGGTGGTATGATGAATAATATGCCAGGTGGAAATATGGGTATGCCAGGAGGTATGAGATAGATATAAAAGAAAAAAGGTGCTTAAATGAACTATATCCCCAAAAGGAGAGTTCAATAAGGCACCTTTTCTATGTGATTCTTTTACAGACCATTAATGTATTTTTTTCTATATAAAGTAATATCATATGAATAATATAAGATTTTTTTGTAAAAAAAGCTACTAGAATTTTAATAACTCTAGTAGTTTGAATAGATTTGTTAATTATCACTTCAATTATAGTATATACAAAACAAAAATGTTATCAATTCATTCGGGCACTTTTCAGACACTTTTCGGTCACTTTGAACCAAAAATAATTTATCAATTTTTTATAAAAAAATCGAACTAATTAAATAGTTCGATAAGATTTGTCAATGGTGCGGGTAAAAGGACTTGAACCTTCACGCCGTTAGACATCGGCTTCTAAGACCGACGCGTCTGCCAATTCCGCCATACCCGCTTTCATTTACATGTAATATATTAACACATAAATTGGATTTTGTCAATCCTCTTTTTTATATTTTTTCATTTGCAAATTGCATTGACAAACTTTTGTTTACTTGATATAATATTCTTGTTTTAGAAAAGAGGTATGTTTATGGAACTTTCGACTATATTATTATTGGTCATTATTGGACTTTTAATTTTAAATATAATATGTGTTTTTATGACTAGAAAAAAGACAACACAGTCTAAAGAATTTATTCAAGAATTTAATGCCATTCGACAAGAATTATCTACGATGTTAATGCAAACACGTGAAGAAATTCAAAGAAATCTTGGAAATAAAATCAATGAGAATGCAACAAATGAGCAAATGCAACTTGCAAATTTAACCAATTTAAATGAAACAAAACTTGAAAATACACGTAAAAATATGGAAGAAAAATTAGAGGCAATTCGTAAAACAGTGGAAGATAGACTATTTATTTTGCAAAAAGATAATAATGAGAAACTAGAAAAAATGCGTGTAACCGTAGATGAAAAGTTACAATCTACTTTAGAGCAAAGACTTGGTGAGTCATTTAAAATTGTTAATGATCGATTGGAATCTGTATATAAAGGATTAGGAGAAATGCAGACACTTGCACAAGGTGTAGGGGATCTAAAAAAAGTCTTTACCAATGTAAAATCAAGAGGATATTGGGGAGAAATTCAGTTAAGCAATATTTTGGAACAATTTTTAACTAAAGAACAATATGCTACTAATGTAAAGACAAAACCAAAATCAAACGATTTAGTAGAATTTGCTATTAAATTGCCAGGAAAAAATGATCATGAATTTGTATGGCTTCCTGTCGATTCTAAATTCCCTATAGAGGATTATTCAAGACTTGTAGAAGCAGAAGAAGTAGGAGATGTTGCTTTAATACAAGAGTCTAGAAAAAAATTAGAAAATTCTATTAAATTATTTGCAAAAGATATTTATGAGAAATATATTGAAGTACCTTATACAACGGATTTTGGTATTATGTTTTTACCAACTGAAAGTTTGTATTGTGAAGTGTTAAAAAATACAGGACTTTGTGAAACGATTTCTCAAAAGTATAGGATCGTAGTGTCTGGCCCATCTACTTTTGTAGCACTTCTTAATAGTTTGCAAATGGGCTTTAAAACACTTGCTATTGAAAAAAGAACAAGTGAGGTTTGGCAGCTACTTGGTATTGTCAAATCAGAATTTGCAAAATTTGGTGAATTACTAGATAAAACGAATAAGAAACTTCTTGAAATTTCTTCTACTATGGAACTTGCTTCTAAAAAGACAAGAACGATTGAAAGAAAGTTAAAACGTGTAGAAGCGTTACCTGTTCCAAACGAGACAGAATTTTATGAATTAGATACGCCTACAGAAGGATTATTAGAAGAGATAGAAAATGAATCAGAAGTAACAGAAGAATAAAAAAGAAAGTAACCTCTTTTTTCAGAAAAAATATTATGTTTCTTGTATCATGAGAATAAAAAAAAACACTTGTAATAGGTTGATTTAATTTTTTACATTTGATATACTAAACGTATATTTTGTATTTACCTGAAATGGGGGTTGCTTTCTATATGGAAAAAGAACAATATGGTTTAACTTTTCCTCAGAAAAATATTTGGTTAGTTGAAAAATATCACAAAGATATAGGAATTAACACTTTAATAGGAATTGTAAACATAAAAAGAGATTTTAATGCAAAAACGTGTATTTTGGCATTAAATGATCTTCTTAAATATGATGAAAATATGAGAATAAGAGTAGATTTTGATGGAGAAAAAGCTACTCAATATGTTGCTGACTATGAAGTAGAAGAAATAGAGATTGTAGATATGTCTAAATACTCTGATCAAGAAATAGAGGAGTATACTCAAAAATTGGCATCGCATTCTCTTTTTTTGTTAAATGAGAAGCTATTTACTTTTAAAATATTTGAGTATCAAGATGGGACAGGAGCAGTTTGTTTTGCTTTGCACCATATTATGAGTGACGCATGGTCTGGCGGATTGATTGTTTCTAAATTTGTAAAATATTATGAATTAGAAAAGAAAGGACAACCATTAAGTGAAGAAGTAATTCCTTCCTATTTAGACTATGTGGTAACAGAAAAAGAATATGCAGAGTCAGAAAAATATCAGAAAGATCAAGCTTTTTGGGAAGAATATCTAGCGGGAACGCCAAAAGTTGCTAGTTTAAAAAAAGTAACAAAGAAAAGAAAAAATCATGCACAAAGATATAGTGTGATATTAGAACAGGATTTTAATCAAAAATTATTAGAGTTTTGCAAAGAAAACCGTATTTCTCCATATACACTTTTTATGTGTATTCTTGGTATCTATATTTACAAAACCACTTATTTAGAAGATTTTATCATAGGAACACCTGTATTAAATCGTGGAAATTTTAAAGAAAAAAATATGATTGGCATGTTTGTATCTACCATTCCTTATCGTATGAAGATAACAGGGGAAGAAGAGGTTATGTCTTTTTGTAAGGAAACTACTAGAAATATTATGACTATTTTTAGACACCAGAAATACCCTTATTCAGAGATGTTAGAGTATGTTCATAAAAATACAAGTTTAAAGAGTAATCTTTACCAAATTGTTCTTTCTTACCAAAATGCAAGAGCAGATTACCAAGGGTTAGAGGATTATTCTGCAACTTGGCATTTTAATCATTTATTAAATGAGGAATTACAGATACATATTACAGATTTAAATAACAATGGTATATTAGAGATTTATTATGATTATTTAACCGATACTTTTTCAGAAGAGGAAATCAAACTGATCCATTTAAGACTAATGAAGTTATTAAAAGATATAATGGATAAAGTGGATATGAAAATAAAAGAAGTGGATCTTGTTCCGGAGGAAGAAAAGAGATTATTGCAAGAGTTTAATGTTACAAGTGTTCCTTATCCAAAAGAAAAGACAGTTGTTACTTTGTTAGAGGAACAAAAAGAAAAAACACCTGAAAATATTGCTCTCATTTATGGCAATGAGAAAATGTCTTATCAAGAGCTTTGTCAAAGGATCGATCAATTTGCTTCTAATTTACAAGATATCAAAGGGGAAAATATTTTGGTATATGCTAAGAATTCTTTTGAAGTAGTGATTGCTATTTATGGAATTTTAAAGTCAGGAAATACCTATATTCCAGTTGGAATTGACACTCCATTAGATAGGGTTTCTCATATTATAGAGGATAGTCATTGCCGATACGCAGTGTCTGATGTAGAGTTAAAGGATGTCATCTTACTAAATGTAAATCAAAAGAAAAATCCAAACTGGGTAAATAGGATAGAAGCAAAGCCTCAAGATATTGCTTATATGATCTATACTTCTGGTTCTACTGGAAGACCAAAAGGTGTAAAAATTTCTCATCAGTCTCTTACAAATTACATTTGGTGGGCAAAAAAATCGTATGTTACAACAGAACTTCCTGTTATGCCCCTTTATTCTTCTATTGGTTTTGATCTTACAGTAACAACGTTATTTATGCCTTTAATTGCCGGTGGTACTATCCTTATTTGTAGTAATAACCATGAGGAAATTATTAATATTTTTAGACAGGATAATGTAAGTATTGTAAAATTAACACCTGCACATTTATCGATTATTAATGAGGCAAATATTAAAATAAAAAATATTCATACATTGATATTAGGCGGAGAAGCTTTAAAAACCTCAGATGCAAAAATGATTACGAGACTCGGAAATCGTATGAAGATTTTTAATGAATATGGCCCTACAGAAGCAACGGTTGGTTGTATGATTTATGAGTATAATGCAAAGGATAAAACAGAAACGGTTCCTATTGGAAAACCGGCAGATAATGTCTCTATTTATATTTTGGATAAAGAAAATAAATTGTGTCCTTTGGAAGTGGAGGGAGAACTTTGCATTGAGGGAGATGGCTTGGCACAAGGATATTACCATTTAGATGATATGACACGAAAAGTGTTTGTAAAAAATCCTGTAACAGGAAATAGGATGTATAAAACTGGGGATATTGCTAAGATGGGAATGGATCTTAATGTAAGGTACATTGGAAGAAAGGATCAACAAATTAAGATACATGGAAACCGAATAGAGTTAGAAGAAATTGAAAATATTGTAAAGGATGAATTTGATGTTAAAAATGCAGTCGCTACTGTTCAAAATGTATTAAATACCCCTAATATTTATTTGTATTATGTATCTGATTATGAATATAGTGATGAAGTTTTTCAAAATAGGTTAAAAGAAGTATTACCAAGTTATATGATTCCTTTTAAATATATTAAAATTGATAAAATTCCAATTAATCGAAATGGAAAAGTGGTAAGAAAAGAATTGCCTTTACCAGAAGTAGTGATAAAAGAAGATAAAGAGGAAGTTTCGTATCAAAATGAATTAGAAGAGCTACTTTGCAAAACTTGGGAAGAATTGTTAAATATCAAAGGGGTTAGACCAACAGATCAAATTTTAGATTATGGTGTTGATTCTTTAAATATTATTAAATGCCAGGTAAAACTTTCTAATATTCTAGGAGTAATTGATATTCAAGCTTTTTATGATTATCCTGTGATACGTGATTTTTGCAATAATATTAGAAAGAAAAATAAAAAAGAAGAAATTTCTGTACGTGAATTAGAAAAGTACCAAGAAGTAATGCCACCTCAAAAAATTTCTTTGGAGGCAAAGGAAGGAATTATTTTAACAGGAGCTACTGGTTTTTTAGGAGTACATTTGTTAAGAGAATTTTTATTACGTAAAGAGATAAAAAAGATTTATTGTATTGTTCGAGGAATCGATTATGAAAAAAGGCTATATAAACGTTTCTTAGAGTATTTTGGTCATGAGTATGATTCTTTATATCATGAAAAAGTACTTCCTATCAAAGGAAATATTGAAGAGGAAAATTTAGGACTTTCAGAACAAGAATTAGAACAAATTTTACCAAATGTTTTTAAAATTGTAAATGCGGCAGCTATGGTAAAACATAATGGAATTGTAAGAGAATTTCAAAGGATTAATGTGGTTAGTGTAGAAAGTTTAATTAAGCTTTGTTTAAAATATGATCTTGTACTAGATCACATTTCAACCATGAGTGTTTCAGGACAGGATGGTAGAAAAGCGTTAACAGAAGAACGTTTCTATATTGGACAAGATTACCAAATCAATCCATATATTACTTCTAAGTTTAAAGCAGAATACCTTATTTTAAAAGCACAAGATAGAAAAAAATTAAAGGCAAATATTTATCGTGTAGGAAATTTAACATGGCGCTATGCAGATGGAAAGTTTCAAGTAAATGAGAAAGATAATGCCTTTTTGATGAGTATTAAAAATATTTTAGATCTTGAGGTATATCCAAGTAGCTTTAAGAAAATAGAGCTTGAACTAACACCGGTTGATGTAGCTTCTCATTTTATTGTTTCTTTGATGTTCCATGATTTGGATATTGTAAATAAGGTATATCATATTTGTCATTTAGATAAAGTAAAATTAACTACATTGATCCATTGTTTAGACGTTCCGTTACAAGAAGTAGATGAAAATACGTTTTCTTTGAAAGCCAAAAACTTTGATACGGATGAAAATCGTATTTTAAATGAAGTATATCATTTTGCAAATATGTTAAAATCTAAGGTAGATAATAGAAAAACAATAGAAGAATTAGAGTCCATGGGGAAAAAATGGCCTCCGATTTCTAAAGAATATCTTGGTTATATTTTTGATATTATACATAGGGGGAAAAAATGATTAAAAAATTAAAAAAGTTAAAAGTAACTACAAAATTAATTCTCATTAATTTAGCAATGTATATCATATTTGGAGTATTGGTATATCCATTAATTCCATATTTGCTAAATTATCCACCAAATTCTATTGACAATGAATTTCAAACAACCGTTGTGGGAATGCAATATACAGAACAGTTTATCATGTTGTTTATTTTAGGTGTGGTATTGCTAAGTGCTATTTTGTATTTTTCTTTTAGAAAACTAAATCATATTGAAGAATATAAACAGGGGAAAAGTGAGCAAGATAAGAAAAACTTGTTAAAGGTAAGAGACATTGCTGCAAATGGAATTTATCGATTGATTCCCACTACTGTTTTGTGTATTGCAATAGGAGTAGGACTTATTCTAACACTTGCTTCTACTGAGTTTATGCTAACGGTAAAATTAACAGTAATACTTTGTATTTGGGGAGCTTTATCTAATTTGCTACTTTACGTATTTACTGCTAAAATTTTTCATAAGATATTAAATGATAGTTACTATTATATTGATCCTGATCAAGATAGTATTAAAAGGCTAGGATTAAAAAATAAAATGCGTATTCAAAATTTATCTGCAGTCCTTATTATCCTATTTATACTAACCTTTTTTGGATATTCTAGAATTCAATATGAAAGAGGCGAATTTTTAAAAGAAAAAGAATTACGAGAATTAAATAGTATTATTTTAGAAGAAAAAGATTTGGATCATTTGATTGAAACAAGTCAAGACAGCTATTTTATTATGACGAAAGATGGAGAAGTATTAAATGAAAATTGTGAAGTTAGTAAATTTGCAATAGAGTATATTTTGCATTTTCCAGAGATGAATAGAGTATACACACAATATGCTTCTTCTATCGAAGGTGTATATCAATTAGTTGATTACCACGGACAAGAATGTTATTTTGTAAAAATATATAATATTATGCCAAATTTTTATACCCTATATTTTGTTATATTTGACGCTGTTTTATTGCTTATTTATTATATCATTACAGGTGTATTTATTAGAAATATCAATAATGAACTTGCCATTGTTACAGACCGAATGAATGTGATTGGTGATCGTACAGATGAAATTGGAACCAAAATTGCCATTACTTCTAATGATGAGTTTAGTGATTTGGTACGTGCATATAACAAAGTGCAGAAAAACACAGAAAATTATGTAAAAGAAATTAATGAAAAACAAGATATCATCGTAAAACAGGGACAATTAGTATCTATTGGTGAACTTGCCGGAGGAGTAGCACATGATATCAATACACCTATTTCTGCAATTAAGACAGGTATTACCATGTTAAATCAAGCAGATAATTTGACACCAGAACAAAAAGTGATTTTAGAAAGAATGGATAGTTGCTCTACGAAAATTATTAATATTGTAAACAGTATGAGAAATCAGATTAGAAATCTTGGTTCTGATCATGTGGTTGATTTTAAAATTAGTGATGTTATTAATGATGTTAAAGTTATTACTTATCATGAAGTCACTAAAAGCAAGGCTGAGTTAAGAATAAAAATAGAAGATGATTTGGTAATTCAAGGAGATCCAACTAAACTTGGTCAGGTATTAACCAATATGGTGGTAAATGCAGCACAAGCCTATACAAAACAAGAAGGCGGAAAAATTGAGATTACAGTTATGAAAGCACCTAATCATTTTGCGATGATTAAGGTAACTGACTTTGCTGGAGGAATACCAGAAGAAGTACGACCATACATTTTTAAAAATATTTTAACCACAAAAGGAACTAGTGGAACAGGGCTTGGCTTGTATCTTGCTTATTCTGTTATAAAAGGAAATTTCCATGGGGATATTACCTATGAAACGAAAACGGGTGTGGGTACTACTTTCTATATCACGATTCCAAGAGCTTAATGAATAGAAATAACGAATGAAATAATCATTAATGAACGAAAAATAAAAATGAATAAAAGAAAAGGTAAATTGGGGTGGATTTAAATTCGCTCCAATTTTTATATTTAATAATATATTTAGAATAAACATCTATAGAAACGACTTTAACATTATATTTTGGTTAATTGCAACTTTTTGTTGACGAACAAAAGAAATTAAAGTATAATCTATATTATGTAACTTAGTAGTTGGTCACCACATAATTGTGTGAGGAATAGGTAAGGAGGAATTTTCAAAGTGAAAATTTAGAATAAAAGATATGATTACTGTTAACCAAGCAAAAAGAGGTAAGGGCATGAAGGAAGTAATAAAAGAACTATCATTAAAATTTGGTCTTGAGGGAATGGAAATTAAAACCACTATATCTAATGATGATCTTTTAGAGTGGGTTTTATTTAAGACAAAGTTCGAGTCTTTATATTTTAATTTCCCCGAATTAACAGAAAATGGTTTGAAATATTGCCAAGTCATTTATGAATTCAGGAGAAATGGTAAAAAAATAAAAATGGTTGTAACAGAAGAAATGCTTTATGTGGAAAGCAATATCTACTCTCTAATCAATATTGAGACAAATGATTCGGTAAATTTACTGGAAAGGAATCCTAAAGAATTGATGGCTGCCATTCAAAAGTTTTTAAGAAGTGAGAGATCTAGAACATACTATGATGGGCTAGAGAGGTATATCACTTTAGTAAGAGAGCTAGGACTTGAGCTGAAGCAGATTAAAAATTTAGATATGAGCTCAATATGTATAGAAGAAGGAGAAATCAAACTGCTCCGTGAAGAAAAAAGATCTTTTTTTATCGAGTATGCCTGGGGAAAATGCAAATATATTGATGAGGATTTTGAAACTTCTGAAATAACGGAGGGGAACTTTGAACTAATATTGCGTGGGAGTCTTAAAGAAATTGAGGAGATGAAATTAAGTAAATTGTTGGCAAGAGCTAAAAAAAGAATGAAAAACATTCGCTTAAAGGTGAAGCAGTTTAATGAAAAAAATAAAAAGGATATCTTAGTTTAACAGATATGATAAAAAAGGTGTGTTTACTTCGGTAGGCACACCTTTTTTTACTCTACTTGTAGTTTATTAAAGTAGAATGTATTGTATTTAAGGACATAACATTGTAAAATAGAAGAAATGAGGTGACAATTGTGAAGAAAAAAACAAAGAGAGTTTTCATTTGTCTGATTGCAATTATTTTGGTGATAGGAGTTATTGTTTTTTCCATTTGGTTTACGAAAAAACAAGATTTAGAAAAGGCACAAAATTGTTTGATAGAATATATGAATTTATTAAATGCAAAAGAGTATGATAAGTTATATGAAAAAATTAGTGCTGAAAGCAAGACAAAAATATCTTATGAAGATTTTGTGGCAAGAAATGAAAATATTTATGAAGGAATAGAGTTACTACAGGTTGCAACGAGTATCCAAGAGACGGAAAAGATAGAGACTAATTATCATATTTTGTTTGATCAAGTTTTAGAAACTTCAAATGGAAATATTGAGTTTCATAATGATGTCTATCTGGTAAAACAAGATAAAGAGTATAAAATGGTGTGGGATAGTCATATAATTTATCCTAATTTAAAGGATACCGATAAAGTAAGAGTGTCTTCTCTTTCTGCTACTAGGGGAAATATTTATGATCGTAATGGCAATTTATTAGCAGGAAAAGGGAAGGTGTATTCAGCTGGATTTGTTCCAGGAAAGATGAATGAAGAGGCAGAACAAGATATTATAAAAGTAGCAGAGCTTTTAGATATGAGTAAAGAGAATATAGAGAACTTGTTAAGTGCTTCTTATGTAAAGGAAGATACTTTTGTGGAATTAAAGAAATTTTCTTTGGAAGAAGAAAGTTTAGTGGATCAGTTATTAGAAGTAAAAGGAATTAAAATTATTGAAAAAGAAGCAAGAGTGTATCCATATAAAGAAGCGACTTCTCATTTGTTAGGATACGTACAAGGGATTAGTAAAGAGGAACTGGAAAATCATGCAGGGGAAGGTTATAATAAGACTAGTGTGATAGGAAAAACTGGAATTGAAAGAAGCTATGAAAGTACTTTAAGAGGAATCGATGGTTTTGAAATTTATATTTTAGATGAGGAAGGAAACAAAAAAGAAACTTTACTCAAACAGGATTTAAAAAACGGGGAAGATATTACACTTACTATTGACGCTAATTTACAAAAATCGATTTATGATCGTTTTTGTTCTCAAAGAGGATTTTTCTTAGTAATGAATCCTACAAGTGGTGAAATGCTTGCGATGATTAGTACTCCTGCTTATGATTCAAATGATTTTGTAAATGGAATTTCTTCTAATGAGTGGAATCGTTTAAATGAGGATCCGGCAAAACCTTTATACAATCGTTATCTTGCTAGTTGGTGTCCTGGTTCTACTTTTAAAGTAGTAACGGCTTTAATTGGATTAGATACAGGAAAGATTGATCCTAATGAAGATTATGGTCATAGTGGATACCGTTATCAAAAGGATAGTAGCTGGGGTGATTATTGGGTTACAACGTTACAAGAGTATTTTACACCTGCTATTTTACAAAATGCTTTAAAATATTCGGATAATATTTATTTTGCTAAAGCAGGAATGAATATTGGTGCTGAAACATTAACAGGTAAACTAAAAGAAATTGGATTTGGTGAGAGTATGCCATTTGAGCAAAGTTTAACTGCTTCTAGTTTTTCAGCGGATAATCAAACTATTGAAGGAGAAATTAAATTAGCAGATAGTGCTTATGGTCAAGGGGATATTTTGGTAAATCCGCTTCATATGGCTTCTATTTATTCTTCTCTTGTAAATGAAGGGAATATGATTTTGCCATATGTGCTTTATGAAGAAGGAAAAGAGCCAAGTTATTTTAAAGAAAATGTATTTCGTAAAGAGACTGCTCAGATGATAAAAGAAGATTTAATTCAAGTGGTAGAAGGATATGACGCAACAGCTCATGGATTAAAAACGGAAGGAATTACCATTGGTGCGAAAACAGGAACAGCAGAGTTAAAAAGTGCTAAAGATACGCAAGCAGAAGAGCTTAGTTGGTTAAATGCTTTTACAGCAGATGGAAATGTAGACAAAAATTATTTAGTGATTAGTATGAGAGAGGATGATAAACAAGAATATTTTTCTTTATTCCCAATTGTAAAATCTATATTTGAATAGCGGTTGATTTTACATAAAAAAGATGATATAATAGAAAAAGTTAATAATATTTTTTTATACTAAATAATATAAAGGAGAAAAGTGAATGGAACAGTTAGTGGAAAATTTTTTGGCGAATGGGCGGAGTGAGCAGACATTTATGCAAATGTACTTATCTTATGTGAAGACACGTTATTTAGACTATTTGCAGTTAGAGACGTTAGAAGAGTTTAAAAGTTTTCTAAGCAGTAATTTTGATGAGGAGACAGTTAAAGAGGCACTTGAATCATTAAAGCACTTTTATCAGTATTTGATTAAAAGTGGGAAAATAGATAAAAAAAGCTTCTCATCAAGAGTGTTTTCGCAAAATTTAACGGTTGGCCCTATTAGTATTTTTGCTTTTTGTGATAGTGTAGGTAAGCTAACAAATCATTTAATTAAAAGAATCCGTGAAAAAGAATTTAGAAATAATGAATTATTTTTGTTACGGGATCTTTCGATTATTTATTTGTTGCTAGATACAGATCTAACTTTTTACGAGATTTCAAAGTTAACTTCTGGTAATTTGCGATTTAGAGATGGATATCTTAAGTTTCAGGGAGATAAGCAACAAACGCTTATTGTAAAACTTGCAAAAAGAGATATTACCGCATTAGAAAATTACTTGGAGATGTATGAGAAAAGTGAGGGAAGAACAAGCTATCTGTTATTTTTTGGAAGACAATCCGATGTTTATCAGGAAACACTTTTTAATCGGAATTTAAAAGAATATTCTAAAAATTTCGGGATTACTACGAGTGTAAATGCTAGTCAGATCAGAAAAGTGGGACAGTTTTTAAGAGGATATAAGATTGAATTAGAGTAAAAAAAAGAGGAGACTTAACTTGTAAAAGCAAGGAGAGTCTACTTTCTTTTTAATCATTTTTTTTGCATAGAGAAGAAATCGGACAATGGTCACATTGGGGTCTTCTAGCAATACAAATAGCACGACCGTGATAAACAAGGATATGATTTAAACGATACCAATAACTTTTGGGGAAAATTTTCATTAAATCTTGTTCGATTTTTTCAGGTGTAGGACTATTAGATAGCCCTATTTTTCTTGCTATTCTAGTAACATGAGTATCTACTGCAATTCCTACAGTATGATGAAAACATTCTTGTAAAATAATGTTAGCAGATTTTCTTCCAATTCCTTTTAGTTGTTGTAAGTCTTCCATAGAGTCAGGTACTTTTCCTGCAAATTTTTCATTCACTATACAAGCACTTTGTTTAATAGAAGAAGCTTTATTTTTGAAAAAGCCACAAGGCTTGATAATTTGCTCTATTTCCTCAATAGGTGCATTTGCAATTTGCTCTACTGTAGGGAATTTTTGAAATAAAAGAGGAACAATTTGATTGACTCTTTCATCTGTGCATTGTGCGGCAAGAATTAAAGCAACTACTAGTTCAAAAGGAGAAGTAAAGTCTAAGCTACATTTTGCGTCTTGATAGGTTTCATTTAGTTTTTCATAAGCTAAAATTGCATTTTTCTTTGTTATTTTCTTATAAGTTTTGTTTTCCAAATTTATCACCATTTTTTTATCCATTTCATAATATATATTAGACATTTTATAACAAATTTTAAATTTTGTCAAAAGGGGGAGAAAAATGATAAAAAGTGGTTTTAGAAAAACGATTGGTTTGTTTTGCTTTGCATTAGGATTAGGTGTATTTTTAAGTATAGTACTTCCCCTATGGGGCTGGATTGGAATTGTAGCAATTGCTATTGCTATTTTTGGAATATCATGGCTCTTTTGTTAAAGGAGGAATTATGATGAAAATAGTAGTTTATCAACCTGGAAAATTTATGAGAATGTTACTAAAGACTATTTTTAAAATATAACGAAAAATAGAAAGTTGCGAGTTGTTTTTTACAACTTGCTTTTTTACTTGCAATTTGCAAAATATAGTATATAATTATAATAGGTGACAATATGAAGAAAGAATATGGTTTGGTTCTTGCAGGTGGCGGAACAAAAGGTGCTTATGAAGTAGGTGCATGGAAGGCTTTAAAAGAAATGAATATTCCAATTACTTGTATTACAGGTGCGTCCATTGGTGCTATTAATGCGGCTTTAATTATTCAAGATGATTTTGAAAAATTATTACATATTTACAAGACAATTGGAGCGGATAATATTGTACGTGTTAAAAAGAAATTAAAGGATCGTACCAATATTTTAAGTGTTAAAAATGCCATTACTTTAACAAAAGAGTATATTAAAACAAAAGGATTTGATAATGAACCACTTCGTAAGATGATGGAAGAATATTTAGATATTGATAAAATTTATGATTCCAATATTGATTTAGGAATGACAAGTTATTCTTTAAAGA
This sequence comes from uncultured Clostridia bacterium, assembly GCA_944386605.1. GTDB lineage: Bacteria > Bacillota > Clostridia > TANB77 > CAG-465 > CAG-465. The sequence continues at coordinate 52,327 of CALXBS010000005.1, forward strand.
CAAAGACTGCTTTGGAAGTGTTTAAAGAGGATATTCCAAAAGATCAGTTTATTGATTATTTACTTGCTACTGCATGTTTTCCAATTTATAAAGGGCAGGAAATTAACGAAGATTTGTTTTTTGATGGAGGATTTTACGATAATATCCCAATCAATATGCAGGTGAAGAAGGGGTATAAAAATATTATTGTCATTGATATATCCTATGAGGGAATTCAAAGAAAACTTTTAAAAAAGAATGTTTATTTAAAAATCATTCGTCCTACAGAAAATCTTGGTGGAATTTTTGATTTTGATAAGGAAAGAATGAAAAAGAATATGACCATGGGATATTTGGATACTTTAAAAGCTTTCCATCAGTTACAAGGACATACTTATTACTTTACTGCAAAAGAATTTGATAAATTGTTAAATATCTTTAATTTAAATACCATTTATGGTTTAGAATATGCAGCTAGAATTTATCAGATTGAAAAATATAAAATTTATACGGCAGAAGAATTTTTAAGTCTACTTTTGAAAAAGCATGAAGCAATGGATGAAAAATATAAAAGGATTAGTCAAAAATTTAATTTTAAAAGAATTATTAGTCAGTATAAATTAGTGTTGCATACTATTAATAAAGGATTTGGGTTGTGCTTTTTTATGGATATGTTATCTTCTGAACCTAAGTTTAGAAATAATTTAATATTGAAAAAATTTTTCTCAGATTATATTGTGGCAACTGATGCTATGAATGAGTTAAAAAATTATAAAGAGGTATAAAGAAAAAATAGTCTAACTGGAGATAAACTCCCATTAGACTATTTATTATATTGCTCTTTGAACTTTTCCACTCTTTAAACATCTTGTACATACGTGCATTTTTTTAGTATTACCGTTATCATTTACTCTTACTAATTGAACGTTTGGTTTAAAAGTTCTAGCTGTTCTTCTGTGTGAGTGACTTACTTGAAGTGAAAATTTAACTTCTTTATCACAAATTTCGCATTTTGCCATCTTAAACCCTCCTTTTTTTCTTAGATAAGTTAATTACTCATATATTTTAACACATATCCTTGAAATAATCAAGCAGAATCAAAAAGTTTTCAAAAAAAGTAAGAAAAGAAAAAGCAGAGCCTTTTCTTTTCAAAGTCTTATTTTATTTTTTGGATAGTTCCTGTAATACTTTCGTTAGGGAATCCACCACTTAGAACAATTGTATCTCCTGTATTTAATAATCCTTTTGCTTTTAATTCTTCTAATCCTTTTTGAAGTAAAGCTTCAATGTTATTTTCTCCTTCAACTATAATAGCAGTAATGCTTTGTTCTAATGCTACTTGTCTATATGTTTTTTGATTGTTTGTAATTACATAAATTGGGCAAGCTGGTCTAAAGCTTGATAGTAGAGAAGGGGTAATACCATTTTCTGAAACAGCAATAATTGCGTCTGCGTTAGCAAACATTGCAGTACAACAAACTGAGAAGTTAGCTTGTTTTTTAAGTGCCATTTCGTCATCTTCTGTAATTCCAGTATTACTTTCAAGATTTGTTTTTCTAAATCTTCCCCAGTAATTAATATCTTTTTCTGTAGCTTCTACAATTTTAGCCATTGTTTTTACACAATTTAATGGATAATCTCCTTGTGCTGATTCACCAGAAAGCATAACTGCACTTGTTCCATCATAAACAGCATTTGCTACGTCTGAAACTTCTGCTCTTGTTGGTCTTGGATTTTTTTGCATTGATTCTAACATTTGTGTAGCAGTAATAACTGGTTTTCCTGCTGCCATACATTTTTTAATCATCATTTTTTGTGCAGCTGGTACAGCTTCTTCTGGGATTTCAACTCCTAAATCACCACGTGCAACCATGATACCATCTGTTACTTTTAAAATTTCATCAAAGTTATCTAAACCTTCTTGATTTTCAATTTTAGAAATAATTTTAATAGAGGTATTTCCAAGAGAAGCTAAGTATTCTTTCATATCTATAACATCTTGTGGTTTTCTAATAAATGAAGCAGCGATAAAATCAAAATCATTTTCTACTGCAAATTTTAAATCTGCTTTGTCTTTTTCAGTCATAGCAGTTAATTGTAATTTCGCACCTGGAACATTGATTCCTCTTCTTCCTTTTAATAGTCCGCTATTTTGAAGAGTACATTCGATTTCTGTTCCATTGATATTGTCTACAATTACATCAATTAATCCGTCATCAATAAGGATATGAGATCCAACATGAACATCATTTGGAAGTCCAGCATATGTTACTGCTAAAGTATTGTCATCTCCTAAAATATCTCTTGTTGTAAGAGTAAGCTTGTTTCCTTTTGTGAATTGATGTTTTTCACCATCAGCAAAATCAGTTGTTCTGATTTCAGGTCCTTTTGTATCTAGCATGAAAGCTACATTAGTTCCTAATTCTTGATTGATTTCTCTTAATGTTAAAACTTTTGCTAGATGTTCTGCATGATCACCATGTGAAAAATTAAGTCTCATTACGTTCATACCAGATTTTATAAGTTCGGTAAGTACTTCTTTTTTTTCACTTGCTGGTCCAATAGTACAAACTATTTTTGTCTTTTTCATAATTTCATCTCTCCTTAAAATAATATATCTCATATACAAAAGTATATCTACTATGTATATTTTGCCTAATGCACTTATTAGTATACATTTAAAGAGCTAAAAAGTCAACAAATTTAGTCTAAAAATGTAAAAAACTTAAAAAAATATAGAATAGCATAATGGATATATATCTTTATTTTAACAAATTTAAGTTGACATATAATCCATACTAATATATAATATGTGAAAAAATAGAAAAGGAGATAAGTTTTATGATTAAAGACTTAGGAAGTAATTATGAAGGTTTTTTTATTCGGAAAATCGGCGAAGGTTTTTCAGAAGTTCCAGAAGGTTTTATTCTTGACGAAAAAGAAGGTACAAAAGTATTATTGTTTCCTGGAAGGTATAAAAATTTTAGAATTTGTACAGATCATTCCATTGGCTCTGTAGCAATTTATGTTTCTAAATGCTGGGATAAGATGTTTTTAGAAGGAGGTAGTGGAATTTGCAAAGGATATGAAGGAGATAGTTATCTAAGACTTTTTTATTTACCTGTAGAAGATACTTTTATAGCAGAGATAGACGGTATGATAACGGCGGTAATTCCAGAGGGAAAAACGCTTTATATCGGTATAGATAAAGATCATTTGCTCCACATCGAAAATATACGTGACAGATTAAAATTTACGGGAAGTAGAGATATACTGGATGAAGAAACGAATCAGGTGATTTTAAGTAATTTAGATTAAAGAGACAAAGGCTCATAACAAGTTGTTATGGGTCTTTTTTCTACCTTATTGCAAAACAAAAACAAAAATGGTAGTATGCAGTTGTCATAGAAATATTGCTAAAAAAAGCAAAAGTTTATGTTAACAAAAAACTTTAAAAGTGTGATTACACTACACACACACACACACACACACACAACATAGTTTTAAAAACATGAAAAAAGAAGGAGGAAAGTATATGGAAGAGCAAGGAAAGATAAAGAAAAAGCGAAAAATATCGTTAATTACAGTATTTTTATGGTTATTTTTGATTGTAATAATGTCAATTATCACAATAGGAAGTATACGAAATCAAAATGCAATAGAAAATTCAGTAGATAAAGTAACCATAAAATTAGATATGAGCCAAATTGATGATGAAATTTTGGAAGTATATGCTTCTAAAATAGAAAATAGTAAATTTATAGAAATAAAAAATCCAAAAGTAAAGTTCTTAGGAAAAGAAGATAAAATCTATGTTTATGAATTAGAAAAAGTACCAACAGAAGATATAAAGTTATATATGATGTATTTTGACTATTATGAAAATGGAAATTTATTACAGAGTGAAATTCGATATGGAGAATTTGCATATTATAAAGAAATAAAAGTAGAAGAATTACAGCCTGAGTATTTATTTGAAGTAAGAGGAGAAAAATTAGAAGTTAATATACAAAATGTATTCCAAGGTGACTATCCATTAGAAATTATTCCTTATA
>CALXBS010000006.1 GCA_944386605.1 uncultured Clostridia bacterium
TTTTCATTTCTTTCACCTATTCTATTTTATCATATTTTCTTTTGTTACAAAATTATTTCTTTTTGTTTTTAACGTGATTTGATGTTTTCTTAAAAATATGGTATAATAATATTAGAATTTTTTTTAAAGGAGGACAAATAATTATGTCTAGGAGAAACGTGAGTAACTTGTTAATGGGAACCTTATGGTTCTTGATGTTTGTGGGCATGTCCTACATGGCACTCGTTATGGTGTCTGTTGGAGTTTTGTCAATGCTCCATGATAGCACCAGCGAAGTGGTAAGAGCGCTCTATAGAAGCACCAATCCTTTGGTCAGCGCTTATGCGCATGATTACAAAGCGTTTGGGAAGCTTTTCATAGCAGCTATCACCACTGCTCTTGCAGTATATTCCGGTGCTTGCACTTGGGTGTATCGTAAGAGAACCTGCCGGGCAATCAAGGCGCTTTGTATTTCCTTAGCAAAGTTTGTGAAAGCAAGCTTTTGGCTTATGGTAAGATTTAGCAAAAGATTGCTGGTAGCGCTGGTAAGGTTCATATGTCTTGTATCTTTGTTCATTGCTGGTGAGATTACTGGTAAAACCAGAATTTATATCCGCAAAAAGAACAGACGGATCCGGACGGAAAAAGTCCAGTATCTGGACGAGTACAAAACTCGAAAAAAGGCATGACACAAAAAAGTCCCCGGGGGTATTTCCCCGGGGCTTTTTTTATTCCATATCATCAGGACTTTTTTCTTCCTCTACTTGCACCATCTGTGGCGCAGAATTTTGTGTTTTTGAAGTTGCTTCATTTTGATTTTTCTTCTCTAGCGCTTCTTTTAATAAATCATTTGCTTTATTCATCAAATCTGGTATAACATCTACCAAACGATCTACTGGACTAGAACCATTTAGTGTTAATAATTTTGTATTTCCATCTTTTACTACTAAAAATCCCATTGGTAAAATATTAACACCTGCTCCACTACCACCACCAAATGGTAATTTCGCATTTTCAGAAAATTTATTTAGTTTATTAGTATTAAATTCACTTCCTCCTGCTGCAAAACCAAAGCATACTTTGGATACAGGAATAATAATTGTTCCATCAGGACTTGTTACCATGTCCCCTACTACGGTATTTACATCAATCATGTTTTCAATAGATGTCATTGCTGTAAGCATTAAAGAATCTATTGGATGTTCTGTTTTTTCCATTTTCTTTTTCCACCTTTCTATCATGATATAACATTTTTAAAATGATACTAATAGTATTTACCAATCGAAACTGAATTATACAATCAATTTCTAATTTATATAAACTATTTGAAAGATAGGTTTCATAAAAGACATTTTCTTTTTTTAATCGATCATATTTATATGTTAAAAATAAATGGATTAACGTATTAATAAAAACGATACTGTAGGCATTTAAGATAACATCTCCTGTATTAATTCCTAAACGCAAATTTAATTTTCTTATATCAAATATTTTTATCATTTCGATTATATTTTTTAATTCTATCTTTATTTTTGGCTTCTTTTTCTTCTTGTTTTTATTTTCACTTTTACTTTTATTTTTATTATTTTTTCCGAAAGAAAATGTTTTTATTTTTATCCTTCCAATATATAATTTCCAAGCTTTTTCATGATCTCCATAAATAAGATTTATACGAATCGGTAGTATCAAAAGAAAAAGCAAAAGCATAAGAAATAGAAAAATGTAATCAAGAACCATATTTTTCACCTAAATATATTATTTTCCATTATTTTGAAATTATAACTTTTTGACAAAAAACAAGAATTATTGTATAATGAAGTGACCAAAAACACAAAAACAAACCACATAATTGGAGGAATGGTAATGAAACTAATTATTTTTAGCGACACCTATTTTAACTTGATAGCCTTTGTGGTACTAGCACTTGTTATCACATGGACTTCTACTCAGGGCTTTAAAGTTTTACTAAAGCTCTACCTTGGACAATCTTTCGAGGCTAGAATGTTAGTAGCAGACGGAGATTTTCCTTCAACACACACTTCGATTGTTGTCAGTAGCTTGTGCCTTGTTCTTTTTCTTACCTTTTTTGGTAGAAAACTAGATATTGATACCTGGCGAGCTTATTCAGACGCAAAAAACATTTTGATTATGGGTACACTTGCAGGGATAGCGATTCGTGACGCAGTTGGCCAAAGGCATCGGCAAGACAACACCAACAACAACTTAAAACGGTTAAAGGATTTGATTGCACACTATCACACAGATGACACCATTATCCCACTGGAGGCGGTTGAAGAAAAGGAAATTATCGTTTCTACTATTTCCGAGACTTTTGCTTCTATTGATAACGAAGCTCTAAAAAGAGTCGGTCATTTAAAACATGAAGTTGTGGGTGGTATTTTATCGGGTTTTTTAGGAGCGGCTTATACTATATGTATCTTTTTTGGATACCTCTATTATCTTCCCATACTAGTTATCATTTCTTTAGTTTACTTTTTTGGGATGGCCTCTTTCTTAAAAATAAAACCCATTTTCATCCGACTGTATGACAATTTCAAGTAAAACTTAATAGAAAAAGCTTTCACTTAAAAATATGGTGAAAGCTTTTTTCTTATTCTGTATATTCCATTTGATATCCTAAAATATCGATTGTATCCCCAGAACTAAGACCTAGTTCCTTTAAACGATCCATGACTCCCATACGAATCAAACTTCTTTGCATATACTGTCTAGATTCTACATCAAAAATATTTACTTTACTCATCAAACGCTCAATTGGTGCACCTGTTACGGTATAATAGTCTTCTCCTGTCCTTTCTATATGAATTTCTTGATCTAATTCTTCTTCCAGATCATAAAATTCATCCACAGAAACAATATCTTCTTTTGGAATTTTTTGTAATTCCAAAGCAATATAGTCAATTAACTCTTCTAAACCTTGTCTTGTAACCGCAGAAATGCAAAAGAAAGTTAAGTTTTCTTTTTTGCAAATTTCTTCTAATTCTTTTAATACTACTTGATCACTAATGGCATCTATTTTATTAGCTACTACAATTTGTTTCTTTTGAGCTAATTTCTCACTATATTTTTTTAGTTCCTGATTGATTTTATAAAAATCATCTAGTGGATTTCGTCCATCTGCCCCAGACACATCAATCACATGTAACAAAATTCTAGTTCGCTCAATGTGTTTTAAAAAAGTAATACCTAGTCCAATTCCTTCACTAGCTCCTTCAATAATTCCAGGAATATCAGCCATTACAAAAGAATCTCCACTTTTTGTTTTCACTACTCCAAGAATTGGTTCTAAGGTTGTAAAAGGATAATTGGCTACCTTAGGACGAGCTGCTGAAACAGAAGAAATAATGGTAGATTTTCCTACATTTGGAAAGCCTAATAACCCAACATCTGCAATCATTTTTAATTCTAATTCAATATTTTTTTCCATTCCTTTGGCACCTTGTTCTGCAAAATTTGGAACTTGTCTTGTTGGAGTTGCAAAGTGTTGATTTCCTCTTCCACCTCTTCCACCTTTAGCAATTAAGAAAGTATCTCCTTCTTTAGAAAGATCTGCTACTACTACATCCTTATCTATATCTTTTACAATAGTTCCTTTTGGCACTTTTAAGTATAAATCTTCTCCGGATTTTCCTGAACGTCTTGCCCCTTCTCCTTTTTTTCCATCTTGTGCTTTAAAATCTTTTTTATATTTATAATCTAATAGTGTACTGGTGTTATTATCTACTATAAAATAGACATTACCGCCATTTCCACCATCTCCGCCATCAGGGCCACCATTTGCAACATATTTTTCTCTTCTAAAGCTTACAGCACCATTTCCGCCATCGCCTGCTTTAATTTTTATCTTTACATTGTCTACAATCATATTTTTCTCCTTCAATATCTAGTCAAAATAATCAATTTTCATAGCTTTTCGAACATTTTTCATTGTTTCTTTGGCTTTTAACCTTGCTTGAACAGTCCCCTGTTTTAAAATTTCATCTATTTTTTCAGGTCTTTCTTCATAATATCTTCTGCGTTCTTGTATCTTTCCTAAAAAGATATTCATATTTTTAGCAAGTTCTTTTTTGCAATCAATACATCCTCTTTTACCCTTTTTACATTCCTCACAAATGGTTTCTAGAGAATCTTTACTTACTAATTTATGGTAATAGTACACCATACAAACCTCTGGATCTGCCGGATCATCTTTTCGAATCTTATTTTTATCTGTAATGGCTCCCATTACTTTCTTACGAACAGTTTCCTCATCATCTACTAAAAAAATGGCATTTCCAAGGCTTTTACCCATTTTTTCATTTCCATCTAATCCTTTTAAACGTTTGATCTCAGAAAGTAGTGCTTTTGGTTCTACTAGTGTTTCACCATAAATAGTATTAAATTTACGAACAATTTCATGCGTTTGCTCAATTAATGGCAACTGATCTTCTCCAACTGGAACCAAAGCACCACTAAGAGCAGTAATATCTGCAGCTTGACTAACAGGATATCCTAAAAATCCATAAGTAACACTTTCTCCATCATTTCCAAATAATTCTTTTTTCTGTGCAATTTCTGTTTTGATGGTTGGATTTCTCTGTAATCTTGAAATAGTAACAAGATTAGAATAATAAATGGTAAGCTCTGCAATTTCTGGTACCATTGATTGTATAAATATGGTCGCCTTATTTTCATCAATTCCACAAGCTAGTAAATCTAATGTTAATTCTCTTACATTTTTCCTTACTTTATCTGGATTATTGAAATTATCAGTTAATGCTTGCACATCTGCTATTTCAATATAGGTAGTATATTCCTCTTGAAGTTTTATCCAATTTTCTACTGCTCCAAATAAATGGCCTAAATGTAAATTCCCTGTAGGTCTTATACCTGTTAAAATTGTTTTCTTTTCTGACATAATCTCACCTTTTTCCCTTTTGATCTTTTCTATTATACCCTATTTTATGTAAAAAAGCTAGACAATTAGCACAATTTAAGAAAAGATTCAGAACATTCTGAATCTTAAGACATTTTTATATTTTTTTCAATTTCATTTTCCATAAAACCATTAGCATACTTTTTCATATCTTCAATAATGATTTTATTATCTCCTGTTAAATCAAGATTTTCTATATATTTATCTAAGTAATTTTTTTGTTTCACTCTTTCAAAACTATATTCATAATTTAAATCATATACCAGTGCAAGTCTTGTCACTACTTGATCCATTTTATTTTTTTGCAAAGAAAATGGAATAGATTTTTCTTCATAAAAGCGTTCTTTTACTTCCTCAGAAATTTGATCATTTTTATCAAATTCATAATCATAAGTATAGCTTTTATCATTTAATCTTCTTAAAATATCAATTTTATCTGCATCTCTTAAAATTTTACAAAACAAAGCTTCACGTTTGGTAAGACTCTTATTTAATTTTTCTTTATTGTGTTGTCTTACTGCCGTTAGAATAATGTCATCATAATAACGTACATTAATAAACTTTTGTAAAAGACCATTTTTTAACAACTGATATCCATGATCACCATGATCAAACTTACTATTATCTTTTAATTCATTTTCCTCTTCAATTTGATCAAATCTTCCTATATCATGTAATATTCCTATTAAATAAGCAACTTTAATATCTTCATTAGAAAGATTTAAACTTTTTGCAATTTCCATACAATTATTTGCAACATTATATATATGATCTTTTTTTGCATTGACAATATATAAATTTTTCCTATAATTGCTTACAAATTCCTCAAATTTTCTTTGAATTTCCTCAATTTCATACATAATTTATCACCTCTTACAACAAAAAAGCAGATAATCTATCCACAGATTACCCACTTTTCAAATTACTTTTCTATTGGGTAAACACTTACTTTTTTATCGTCTCTACCCTTTCTTTCAAACTTAACTACACCGTCTACTAATGCAAATAAAGTATCATCTTTACCAATTCCAACATTTGTACCTGGGTGTATTTTAGTTCCTCTTTGTCTATATAATATATTTCCGGCTAAAACAAATTGTCCATCTGCTCTTTTAGCTCCAAGTCTTTTTGATTCACTGTCTCTACCATTTCGAGTAGAACCCATACCTTTTTTATGTGCCAATTTTATTCACTCCTTTACTAAAACGATTTCATTTAAGCTTAAGCTTTTTCTACTTTTTCAGCTTTTTTAGTAGCTTTTACTGTTTTTTCAGCTTCTTCTGTTTCTGCTTTTTTAGCTCTTGAAGCTGTAACTGTAATTTTTTCAATTTGTAATTTTGTATATGGTTGTCTATGACCTTTCATTTTTCTTTCATTTTTCTTAGCTTTGTACTTAAATACAAGTACTTTTTTAGACTTACCATGTCCGATTACAGTAGCTTTTACTTTAGCACCTTTTACAGTATCTTCACCAATAGATACTTTTTGACCATCAGATACAAATAATACTTTATCAAAAGTAACTGATTTTCCTTCTTCAAGCTCTTCTAGTCTGTCTACGAAAACAATATCTCCTTCTTGTACTTTATATTGTTTTCCACTAATTTCAACAATTGCGTACATAAATTTTCCTCCTCATTTCTTACTTTCTCTCGCCAATTAAGGTGTGTTGCCACTTTATAAACCTGTTCTGAGCGGAATACATGCATTATTTTAACACAATCCCATTCATTTGTCAACTTATTTTAAAGGATTTCAAAAGAATTTTGCTAAAAAAAGAGTTGCCATGATCCTCAACTCTTTCTTAAAAACTCTAATAATTTTTCTTCTGCTTTTACAAAAACTTCATTTTCTAAAATTTCCAATTGTTCTTTTGTAAATTTTTGTAATACAAAATCTGCTAAATCCTGTTTTTCGTGTTTTAATCCACCAATTCCAATTCTAATACGTGCAATTTCATTTGTTCCAAGCATTTGTATAATATGCTTCATTCCATTATGAGTTCCACCACTTCCATTTTCCTTATACCTTATTTCTCCAAAAGGAATATCAATATCATCAAAAATAACAATCATATCTTTTGGTGCAACCTTATACCAATTTTTTACTTTTGTAACTGCATTACCACTTAAATTCATATAGGTTTGTGGTTTTACAAAAACAACTTTTTCTCCTTCTAAATTTACTTCTGCAATTTTACTTTCTAATGTCTTTTTCTGAATATTAAATGTATGTTTTTTTTCTAAATAGTCTAAAAAAATCCATCCAGAATTATGTTTAGTTAGCTTATAACTTTCCCCTGGATTTCCAAGACCGATTACAATTTTCATATTGTTTTTTCACCTTTATCTTTCTTTTCTTCGTTTTTTCTTAATTTCTCTTATTGTTTTATCAAAAATACTTGAATTTTTCCTCTTTTTATAGTATCATTATATATGAATTTGTGTAATATGTCAATTATACTACGTAGACATATTCATACGACTGACTTTGAAAGTGGTGATTTTATTTGGTAGAACAATTTTTAAAACGTTATAATATAAAAGTTAAACCAGAAAAAATTTTAACATATATTTTCTATATATTAACTATATTAGTTGCTTTTTACTCTATAGCAAAGATGTTAAGTTTCTGGGTAGGAAATATTAGAATTGATAATAATATTTCACCTTATTTATATGCAGTGCTACTAACATTTGCTCCTTTAGCATTTTCTTTTTACGTAAATTCCGGTTTACCTAAAAATGATATGCAAAAAGTGCAAATGTACATTGTTACATGTAGTTTAATGGCAATTATAGTAGGAACAATGGTTTGTACATGGATCAATGAAATTGCATGGTATGTATTAGAAAAAATACCAGGATATCAAAGTGTATTAAAATATTATCCTGAATTATTCGCACCAGCTGTTACTACCGTATGTTCCGTTGTTCCTTTTATCAGTCTTTTTAAAATTATCGATTATTTCTTACTTGTTTTTAGAGAGGAAGATTATTTTAAAGGGGTAGCAGGATTTGTAGGAATCAGTCTAAAAAGCAATAAAAAAGACAATGGTGCATTTAGTTGCGATAATGTCATTTGTTTAGCCAAAGGAACTTCTGTTCCTGTAGTGGTACCTGAAAAGAAACGTTACGAAGCTACTTTAGTACAAGGTGCTACAGGTACAGGTAAAACTGCTACAGTTTTACTACCTATGAGTGCAAGAGATTTGGAAAAGAAATATTTCTTTAGAGAATATGCTAAAAAAATCGGATATTCTTTATTAAAAAGAGGCATTGCTTATATGAATGGTCCTTTTAATAATGAATATATTAATAGAAATTTTACTTTAGATTTTATTAGACCAAAACGTGGTATGGAAGAACAATTTATGGAAGAGGTAAAACCCCTTGTTCAGTATATTGATAATTCTACTGGAAAAATCTCTTATCGAAATGTTGGTATTACTGTTGTAGAAAATGATGGTAAATTTATTTCTGATTTTATTGGAGTTGCTAAAAATTTTGATATTGATGTATTATCAATTGACCCAGCTTCTCCTGAAACAACATTAAGTATTAACCCATTTGCTATTCCAGATCCTGCAAAAGTAGCTTCTATTGTAGCGGATGTTTTAAATACCATGTATGAAAGTACAGGCGGCGGAAGTGCAGGAGACCCATTCTTTACACAGGTTACAATTGACGCTTTCCAAAACTTATCTATTCTTTTAAAAGAAATGTATCCTATTCTTCACAATGGAGAAATTGCTAGTCTAGAAGATATGCTAGAATTATTATATAATTTTGACGCTGTTGAAGAAATGACAGAGGAAATGAAAAAAATACCAGAATTAGAGCAAAAATACAAACTATTAATTAAGTATTTTGAGAAAAACTTCTATAAACCAGCTTTAAATATCAATGGATTTGAAATTCCAGGTACACGTGGTAGTGGTAGAAAAGATACTGAAAAATTCTTGTATGGTGCTATTACCCAATTAAATAACTTAGTAAGACATCCTGGTCTTAAAGCTGCACTTTGTGGAAAAAATAATATCATTGATTTTGATAAAGCATTAGAGGATGGTAGTATCATTACTGCATGTTCTCGTAAAGGTGAACTAGGTATATTACAAGCAAAAGCTTTTGGTATGTTCTTTATTCTACAATTCCAAGACGCCGTATTAAGACGTAAAGGTGTAGAAGATTCTAGAACTCCACATTTCTTATACATCGACGAATTTCCTGAATATATTACAAAAGATATGGAAGTTATGTTTACATTATTTAGAAAATATAGATGTGGTGTTACCATTGCAATTCAAAACTTATCACAACTTGAAAAAAGCGGACATGGTTATTACAGACAAACTGTACTTGCCAATACGAAAACTCAAATTATCTTTGGTGATACTGTTCCTGAAGATAGTGCTTATTGGGAAAAAGCTTTCGGTAAAGAGAAAGTGCCAGATGTTACTAGTAAATACAACTTATCTACTGGTGAACTTGTAAAAACAACCGTCCTTGAAACTAGAAAGAAAGAAAGAGCTGAATGGTTTAAAATTGCTGATCAAGGTTTCGGAGCAGTTTATTACAAAACTAAAAATGCAAGTGGAAAAACAATTTATGGTCAAGGTAAAACATCATTCTTGGATTCAAAATATAATGAAAAATCTAGAACCCTTATGTTTAACTTTGAAAAATATATGATGACAAAACCTGAATCACCAACCATTACAATTAATGACAGTGATTCTGATCCAGATTCTAATCCAGATGTATTATTTGGTACCAATACCATTTCTAAATTAAATTCTGAACTAAATAAAATGTCATCTACTTCATCTGCACCAATTAAAGATGATGATTTAAATGATAGTATTTTTGCAAACAATCAATCAACTATTGGTAAAGTACCTAAAACGGATGATGATATTGAAATTTTATTCGAAGATTTAGAACCAACTTTAGAAGATAGTTCAACAGATGGTGGTGCTATTACAGAAACTTACGAATCACCAAGTATTAAACATAATAAGTAAAGCAAAGGAATGGACTTCAAAAATCCATTCCTTTTTCTTTAACTATTTTTGTGTTTATTTTGAAATATTACAAATACACCAATTCCACAAATAGCAACAACTATAACAACAATATATATCCAAACTGGTATATCTGATGTATCTGTTGGTGGCGTATAGGTACAAGTGTTGATAACAGTATTTCCTTCAATACGTTTTTCGTAATACTCAACACTTTCTTTTTCATCTACGGTATAATTTATTTCATTGCCAAGCTCATCATATTTTACAAGTTCAAATTTATGTTTCCAATTATTTTCTTCACTTACTTCACATTCTTCTACAACAGTATCTCCATTTTTTATTTGTAATATCACACTTTCTGGGCGTTTTCCATATTTGTTATCTTCATCTTCCCACTTTTTATCTACCCATATTTCTATTTTTTCATCTGGTACTACAAAACGGTTAATAACTACATTTCCTTCTACTCCTACCTTTTCATAAAATTTACTTCCTACTTCTTTTTCATCTATCGTATATACTATTTCATTTCCACTTTCATCATATTTTGCAAGTTCAAATTCATAGCTCCAATTCTCTTTTTCTGTTACCACTTGTTCTGTTACTACTTTTTCTCCATTTTTTACTTGTAATACTACACTTTCAGGACGCTTTCCAGCCAAGTTATTGTTGTCATCCCATCTTTTACTTCCAATGATTTTTACTCTTTCATCTGGTACTACAAATTTGTTGGTTATTTTTCCTCCTACAATTTCTTTTACATACCACTCGTCATTTGAAAAAGATTGTTCGTCTACACTATATACAATTTCTTCTCCTAACGCATTATATTTTTCTAAAGCTTTAAAGGTATATTTCCAATTATTAGCTTCATTTAAGGTAATTTTTCTTATGACTCTTCCTTCTCTTTTTAATTCTACTACAATACTTTCTGGACGTTTTTGTTTTTCATTATTGTTATCTTCCCATATTTTTTCTACTTCAAATTCCGTTAGATTTACTTCATTAATGATATTATTTCCATCATATCTTGTTATATAACCATTTACCGGTTCTTCTTCTATACTATATTCATACTGATCTCCTGCATTATTTCGATATACTGGTACATTTTCAAAAGTATAACTCCAATTGTCACTTTCAGTTACACTTTTGACTGCATATTCTACCCCATCTTGCATTAATTTTACAACAATGCTTTCAGGTCTTGTCTTATTTTTATTTTCTCCATCTCCCCATATTTTTTGTCCGCTAATACTTGTTGTTATTCCTTTTTTACTCATTTCTACATTTACTTGATTAGAATAGATTCCTTCTACATTATCAATAATTCCTCCTAATGGATCAATTGCTCTCCAATTTGTCCAAAACATATTATTTGCGGATGTCATTAAGTTTTCATCATCTGGTGCTTGCATTTTTACTAGAACAAATACAACATTATTTGGACTAAGTTCCATTTCTGTTCCATCTGCATTATATCTTAGATCCACACAAATCGATTTTACAGTACTTTTATCTACACTATCATCTAATAAATTCCACTTATCTGGTACTTCTGTTAATTTTCCTGGATATAACTCAGTAGAATAATATACTTTTGGAGCATATCCTTTTCTTTCTGCATAACTAGTATCTACGCCTAAGAAACTTCCCTTCCATCCGGTACTTACATCTGCTCCAGAGTCATTTGTAATTGTCTCTATATTGTCATATAATATTAAATCTTTAATACTATTTGCTCCTGTAGTTACACGTAGTTTGTAATCATATTCTTCTCTTGGACTTACCTCTGCTGTTCCCTCTACATATCTTCCTTGCGTTAAATCGGTTCTTACTTGCTTGATAACTGCTTGTTGTGAGGATACTGCATGGACTATATTTAAAGTATAATCATCATATGCCAACTTTTCTTCTGTATCTCCATCTTGATCAATATCACTTGCTAAACTATCATATTGTCCATTATCAGTTGTAGAGCCAGCAAAACCATATTCTTGATTATTCCACATAGTATATACATAATTTGTATAGCTTGTTCCATATTCTAGGATACTTTCATACGGTATTTCTACTTGTATATTATACCTTATATAGAAAAAAGTAGAAACAAGCCAATCATTTACATAATGACTCCAATCTATGTCTTTTAAATTGGTTGTCATGCTTATTTTAGTTCTTCCACTATCTTGATAATTATAATTTATTTCTACTTCTGTATTCTCTTTTATATAGTTTTCTAAATCTTTTTTACTTGCAAAGCTTGTTCCATCTTTTAATTTTAAGTTTTTATATTCATCGTGGGGACTATCATATAATTTTATATTATTAATTATCTCTTCTTTATTATAACTTAAATTTATTCCTTCTGGTAAAATATCATATATTTTTATAATGACATCCTTATTTACTTCATAATACTCCACATTCAACTTGCTTCTTAATTCATATATATATATATATTTTTCTTCTGATGCATTATTTTGTAAACTATTTCCTAATTTTGCTACACTTAAGTTAATCTTACCCCCATTTATATATATACTCCAGTAGGCTCTTTGCATATAAGTTCCATAGGTCGCTTGATCATATTCTGCCACCTTTAATTGAGTAGAAGTTGTTGTATAACTATCTAATGTTGGTTCATTCACTAATATTCTATTTCCTTCTTCATCCTTATGATATACTTGTAAATAACTAAAATTATATAAATTATGCCATCCCGCAACACAGTCTTGTGTATGTATATTCGTATCCATATATATTCGTGCTTTATATAAAGTCTTGTCTAAATTTTTGATGACAAACTTTACTGCTACTATATTATCTTTCTCAAATTTAATTTCATACTCATTATCACTCGTTACTCCTGTTTCATAACTTACATATTCATCTGTATCTTTATATCTTACTTGCAATTCCCATTCATATCCTATTAATTTATCTCCTTGACTTCCACTATATTTATTATATGTATAAAATGCTGGTATACCTACACTTGTAAAATGATATTCATCATCTTTTAACTTAGTTATCTCTCCGTTTTCTCTCCTAATATATAATAAATCATCTCCTATTTCTACGTCCATTGTACTATCTGTATAAAATGCTACTGAATCCATATACCATGTTATGTTACTTCCTTTTTCTGATTTTATTGAACTTAAATAGGCTGAATAACCAGAGCTTTTCGTTATACCGTATAAATTTCCTTTATAATCAAAATCAAATTCTACTAGACTTACTGTTCTTGTTGCTTCTGCTAACTTTTGCATTTCCCCTTCATCTTCATATCTTCCATATAATTCGGCTGTATTTGTTACACTATCTCCTTCTTGATATTTATCTTTTGGATACCCTACATAATAAAGATAAGAAGAAGCTATAGACGCAGTAGGATGACTTGATGACAAATAATAATATGTATTACCTTCTTGTGGTTCTATTTTATTTAAATTTTCATCATACATTACACATCCTTCAGGTAATTCTTCTTTTATACACTTAGGGCCTCCAGTATTCACAAAATAATTATTTTCTCCATATGCTCCTATAATACCATCATCATTATTTCTAGCTTGAAAATAATATCCTACCCAATAATAATCATCTAATATATCTTCTATTTTCGTGTAATCTTCTTTAGGCGCAACTGTTGCATATTTTGATAATATATAAGTCTTTTTGGTAGTTATATAATGAAATTTACATACATTTGATTCCATTGCTATTATCTCATCAGTCTCTATATTTTCTTTCATCTTTGCTTGATATTCTAGGTCCGTTTGTATTTTAAATCTTGGATATAAATTATACACTATTTGTATAGTTCCTTCAAAATGTTCATTCTCTGCTATTACCATATTATTACTAAATGTGTATGTATTACTATTTTTATTATATACATAACTCCAATCATATTGTTTTGTACTACTACTTTTTCTATCTGCTGCTATTACTACATTATTTGTTAACCATTTTTCATAAGAATTTACATCTGATTGTGATAAACTTCTCCAATATTCACTAAAACTATCCTTTGCTATTCCTGGTATTTCTATCACAATTTCTCCAGGCTGATATTCTTTTCCCGTTGTACAGGCATAAGTAATTTGCATTACTAATTGTTTTGTTTCATTTTCATTAATTGCATTCCATGTAAAATCTGTAATTGCTTGATCTGGTGTGTCACTTCTATCATACATCACTAGTTGTATATTCCAGTTATTATCCGTTACTTCTATTGCATTCTTTTTTGTAAGTGATCCTACTACTATAGTAGACATCGTTGTAATTAAAAATAGCCACAAAAATATCGTAAATATAGAGACTTTTCTTTTATGTTTCTTCTTGTTTTCTTTTTGCTTTTTTATTTCCTTCTCTTGCTTTTCCATACTTACTCTCCTTTCTTTTTTCTTTCGTTTTTGCATTTTTATGTTATTCATTCTTTTTAGTTGATTTGACAAATCATAGTTTTTGGAATGTTTTTAAAACTATGTTGTGTGTGTGTGTGTGTGTGTGTGTGTGTGTGTAGTCCAATCATACTTTCAAAGTTTTTTGTTAACATAATTTTTTGAACTTTTCTGCAATATTTCTATTACACCCGCATACTACCATTTCTTATTTTGTTTTTCAATAAGGCAAAAAAAATAAGATGAAAACTCACCTTATTTTATATCTTTATTTCTCCTGAAATGATATGACATGCAGATTTAATTTCTGCTACATCATTTGATATTTCAATATATTCAAATTCATCTTTTAATTGATTTAAAAATGCATGTATTTCTGAAAACTCTTTCTTTTGCAAAATTGTTTTATATTTGGTTATAAGAAGCTCTTTATCCTGTAAAATATTTTTAGAAATGGTTAGCCTATCTGCTTCTATTGCAATTTCTAAAATATACAACACAGGCTCATTAATCTCATGACAAATTTCAATTGCTTTATCATAGTATGAACTTGCTAGTTCCTTATTGCTATTTTTTAAATACTTAGCGATATTCCAATAAATAATTTCAAAAGGATGAATGGCTATATTTTGAATTGTATTAGTAAACAATGCGTTATCTTCTAAAGATCTCAAAGAATATTCCTGATAAATTGTTTTATTTTCTTCAAAAGCTTGATACATCTTTTTAGCAATGTCTATCTGATCATGATGAATTGCATATTGCATGACTTCTAAATAATTGACCATGATAAAATTCCTAGAAAAATCTGAAATATTTGCAAGCTGTTCCATAAACTTAGGAAAATTTAGTTCATTTAACCCTACTACTTTCATCAAATATTTTAATGCATTATCTAAATAACCACAGGAAATTTCAAGCATACATCGGTACTGATACTGTCTTCTTTTATCTGTTTGAGATACAAATTGACTAATAGCATATTCTGAATCCTTTACTCCATTTTGATAATATGTTTTTTTCGTCTCTTCGTCTAAATTAGGAGTTATTAAATTCGTATATGCTTGTAATCTTGTTCCAACTGCCTTTGCAAGCGTATCTGACTTCATGCTCTCAAATTCTTTGATTCCTTCCATTGCATGTAATACTTGTTCATATTTTTCAATTGCTTCTGTTAAAACTTCCACTGTTTTATCATGACGAAAACAAGTATTATAATAAATGGCTTCCCTTATTTTTAAAATATAATAATACTCAAAGAATTCCCAAGAACCACTAATTTGCCCCAACTCTTGTGTACTAATATCAATTTGTTCTTTACTTTTTATATTATTTCCTAAATGGGTATAAATGGTAAGTAAATATAACGAAACGTCTAGTTTTAACTTATAAATGATAAAGTCTTTTACCTTTATCTTTCCAATAATATCTTTTTGAAGACTTAATAAAAATTTCTCACAAAGTAGCAAGTTTCTTTGTACATCAATCATACTTCTAATTTTTAAAGATAATAGTTCTAACTGAATCCTTAAATTAGTAGTAGATATTGTATTAATGTTATTTACTATTAAACGTATTAATTCTTCTTTGTCTTTTAAGTTATCTACTTCATTCATTAAAAAAATAGCGTCTACAATATTATTTTGTAACAAATACTCTGATAATTTCTTTTGAATATTGGTGCGAAAAACATTAAAAATATACCTACTATTTTGGAAATTTTTTTCTAAAACTAGCTTTTGATCTTCTGAAAATTTTTGACTATTTCTTGTAAGTCTTGTATTACATACCACATCAGCAAGCATTAATTTTGGATTCTTTCTAGCAGAAGAAAGCGAAAAATGGATTTTACAATTTCTAGATAGAAAAATATTTTTCTCAGCGATTTTCATATAGATTCTTTCTTTTATCCTTTGACTATATTCTTCTAACTCAATAATTGCCTTATCATCCTCTACTTCCAAATCTCTTCTTACCGCTGCAACTACATTTAATTCAATTTCATCTGCTCTTTCTAAAGATAATTTTTCGAGTAAATTGACAATTCCTTCCGTAACAATATTTAAATATAATATTTTATCATCCTTAAAATCCAGCAACTCATTATTTTCAAAAATAACGAAATAAGCGGGTATATCTTTAATAGCTTGCATAATTTTAAAGGCAACCATTCCAGCAAGAATTGGATCTTCTTTTGAGATATCATTAATGTGTACATACTTTCCGGCTACTTTTTCAACTGCCTCTTTCATTATTTTTTGAGCTTGTTCTACTAAAAGATCACCTTTTTTTACAAGTATTCCACCAATTAAAGAAGGAGAAATTGCCTTCTCCTCATGAATAAACTTTCCACTTTCATCTAAATACAATTCATAACTTCTCATAAATTCCCCTCATTTTTACTAATCATATTTCCTGTCATATAATCTATATACTGTCCCTGATTTTTAACAAAATAAAGCTCATCCTCTTTTCCTTTTATAATATATTGCCCTACTTTTACTTTTGCCTCTTTAGCATACCCTATCATAACCATCTTAGAACGAGGATCGATAACACACTCTAACTCTTCTATTTTAAAAATTCTACTAAATATATTAACAAAAAACTTAGTTAAATTCCAAACCGCATATACATTTGCATCACTAATAATGCCATGAGCTTCTACTTTATTACGAAATAATGTAAAAATTTCCTGTAAACCATTAAAAGTAATTTCATTTCCTAAAATATCCATATTCAGTAAAGAACTTAAATATTGCATTAGAATTTGTTCCTCTGGTGAAAGTAAAAACTTTTTCTCTCTAATATTTTTATACAACCCATCTTGTGTTTGTTGATATATATTTAACAAAATTTGATTTGTCCAAACAGAAGGTCTATCTCCAATAATATCCTTATCTATCTTTTGCACATCAAATCTTTTATTGTATTTTGCATATAAATAATATTCTACCATTTTCCCCATCACGGTAATATAATGAAACATAGCAAGTGTTGACTGATAAGCAGAAGTATGTAAATAAGCATTTCTATATAATTCAAACAAAAGTTTTTGCTTAGGAACAAATATGATTTCTTCCTCTAATTTGTGATTAAACTGATACTCATAAATGGTATTTAAATGTTTAATATCCTTATCTTTTAATGACTTACCATAACTTACTCCTAACTTAACACTTATTTTTGCTATACCATGCTCTAGTTTACTAACATTTTCTTTCTCACTTGTAATAAAAAGATTTTCTGTAAATTCAATTGCTGAATCAATAGAGCATACTTTTACTGCATTTAATCTTTTGATACTTTCTGGAATTTCTTTTATGCTATTATTTTTTACCGCCATAATGTGATACAACCCGATTTTATGGAAGTTTATCTTTTGATAAGATAAAATCATTTGATCCACATTTTTTACTTCATGAATGACTGCAATGACATTTTCTTTTACAAATTTCTCGTGATGTATTTTAGGCAAATCTTGATAACGAACATATAAATGATTGTTATTTACTTTATATGAAGTATTCTTTTCTATATCAAATGAACTTTTAAGCATGTCCCCATCAATTATAATGATTTTTAAATGTGGATCCTCTTTACATAGTTTTTTTATTTTTTTTCCAAGATTTTCTCTTTTAGGCATGATTTGATATAACAAATAATAACTTACGATAACAACTAAGAAAATACTAAAAAACATAACATATCTATCTTCATAATATTTCAGGGATTTTTGCAAAGAAAGAATTAAGCCTGTCATTTTAAATATTTCAAGCAAGAAAAAGGATCTAACCATTTTAAAATTAACATCTACTTTTCCAAGTTTTAAAATAGAAGGATTCTTTTTCCCATTTTTAGCATAATCTAACATATACAAAACAAAAATCACATCAAATCCAATCATAACTACCATTGCTTTTACTAAGTTATATCCCTCATTATAGATAGAAATACCTAACTCTGTTACCAAAAAGATATTAAAAAGAATGATTTCTAAAAGAAACGTAAATATCAAAATTCCCATATTAATTTTTGTTATTTGCTGTCTCATTTTTCATCACCCTTTTCCTTAATTCTCTTTCAATATCTTCTACACTATAGATCACATCCATATGGGTCGATACTTTCTGATCAATTACTTTTTTTCTACCAGATTCATAGTTTAAACACTCATTATAGATAATTTTTTGATTTTTCATAACAGGATTAGAATACAAAAATACTTTATCTGAAAAACGGTATTTGGCATGTAAATCTTTTTCAAAAATATTTTTTATCTTTTCATCATCGGTTATAGTAATATTTAATTCTTCAAATTCTTTTACTAGAATAAAAAGAATATAAAACAAGTCATTTACATAATTTTCAGCAATTTCCTGGGACAAAACACCATGTGCTACAATCTCATTTCGAATATCTGCTACTACTTGACAAACATCTTCTTTAAATGCATAAACTTCTTTTTCTACTCTTTCTTCCTTCTTATAGCTAGAAATTAACTGATTAAGATTTATCATAGCAAGACAAATATCTTTTTGACTAGCAATCTTGTCCATCTTTGGATCTTTATTTTTATCATAATATTTCTCTAAATGAATCAAAAATCTCCAGGAAGCCTGATTGATCGCTTTTATTTCTTCTTTTGTAAACTCTGTTTTTTCTAATATATTTTTAAGTCCCATATAATGAATAATGTATTCGCACATTTTTAATAAGGTATAAAAATATTCAATATAATTAAACGATTGTAATATCAAATTTAGCCCATATTTTAAATAGATATTTTTTTCTTCATCTTTTGTTTCAATAGAATCTAATAATTTTTTAGCATTCTTTTTTAATACATCTGCACTTGGTTTTAAGGACGTCATATCCAAAATATTTTTTAAATCTAATTTTTCCTGCACCCTATAATGATATTTTTCTTTCATATGTAGATATGTAGTTTTAAGATAAAAGTTTAATTTACTGTTATAAATCATAAAATGATTATTTTCGTAAATGATGTTTTCTATTTTCTTTTCAAAATCTACTTGATCTTTTAAACGCTCATCATTTAAAAGAATTAAATAGGCCACATTTTGATATTTTGTAACATCGATTAAAGAATATCTTAAAGCCTCATATAACACAAAACAATATTTTTTGCCACTAACGAGTAAGGACTTCACTAAATTCTTGTTATCATAACGATAAAACATCGTAATAGGATTAAAAACATAGTCTATCAAACGAAATTTATAATTTTCTGGGGTCAAAACAACAATTAAATTTTCTTTTCCATATTCTTCTTTTTCCTTTGTTTTGCAACATCGTAAAGCTAAATAATTTTTAAGGATCGTTAAGACTAAAAATATAGCCATTACACCCGTCATAGCATATTTCCAAGTTCTTACCACCAACAAATTACTTGGAATGGTTAATAAAAATATATAAAATAGGATGAGCAAACGATATCTAAATATCCATTTTAATGCTCTTTCTAAAATATATCCCATTTCTTCTTTTAAAAATTTCTCACGCATATAGGCTATATATACAAAAACACTGGAAAGAAGAAATTCTAATACCATCATCTTCTCTAAAGAAAGAGAATCAAAAAATCGTGGCAAAAAAGCAAAATCAAGGATACTTTCTTCTATACTCATATAACTTGTTTCATACCAGTTATGAATCAAATGATATTTTGGATAAACTTGATAAAACACATTGATTAACACAAAAATACCCAAAATGCATAACATGCATTTTAAAAATTTTCTTTTTTGCTTACTTTCAATATAGTGTTTTAAAATATCATACTGAAAACTCATGATGATAGCAAACAATAAAACATATATGATATGCATTTTAGATAACGCAAATCCTGTGTCTAACCAAGCTGCTTTTCCATAAAATACGACAACTAAAAATAGCAATCTTATACCAATAGATAACAATGTATACATAGCCTATCTCCTTTTAAAAATCAACCAGTGTTGTTTCTCCTTTTTTTACTTCAAATACCTCTGATGAAACTTCTTTTCCATCCACTAATCTAGTAAATGTATATCTTCCAACAGGCACATTATAAAATTTAATTTTTCCATCCGTACCAGATTCAACAGAACCATTTTTTATTTTTTCTCCTGTTTGATGTACCACACTATCCAGTCTAATTCTTTCACCAACTGCAATTTCCCCTGTTGCAGGATCATAAAAAGTAGCTTCTATAGAACCAAGTCCTACATCCCCTATAATTGCACTAAAATATACTTCTTTTGAAATTTTATAAATTTGATCTTGATACTTAAAAGTAATGGTAAATAAATATTTGGTATACCCAGTATAATCTTCAACCGTTTTGATGTAAAATTCTTCTCCTTGATAAAATGTATTTGTAACCTCACCTTTTGCATTTAAAATTGTTACATTTTCATCCATAGCTTCCACTTGATATTCTAAGATATAGGCATCTGTAATTCTTACTGCATAGCGTGTATAATAATACTGATCTTTAAATTTTTGCTCACTTGTAACAAAAGAAAGTTTGTTTTCTTTTAAATCCTCTTTTAGCAATACATATTGATAAGTACGCGTTAAAGAAACGTTTTCTTCTTTCTTTTGCTGATCACTATATAATCTACCATAATCTTCTTCTGGATTCTTTTTAATCCCCTCTTGATATTTTTGTTTAATTTCTTCTCTTTCTTCCTCTGATAATTCCCTATCTGCATTCACAAAAAGAGTGTTAGATGTATAAATTGTATCCTCTATTTCCATTCGATATAAAGTGTCATCTAGTACCAATCCATCTCTTGTTTTTATTTGACTAAAATAATACGTGGTATTCTCTTCAAACTCACTTAATGCAATTTCTCCTTGTTCATTAGCAGAGGCTCTCATAATGATATATCCTTCTTCATCATAAAATTCTACTTCTGCCTCTTTCACTGGTTGTAAATTTTCATCAATACATTTAATACAAATTCTATTCGAATCATTTTGTTTACTACTTTCAAATTGGTAACCTGTGTCTAAATAAGAAAATACTTCTGAAATTTGTTGATAATACATCTCTTCATCTGGACAGTTTGTATAATCTTTTATTTCTTCTTTATTTAACATATATAGGCAAGTAGCTATAGCTGCTATCATGACAATTAAAACTAGCAAAAGAACGATCCAGTATTTCTTTTTCATAATTTCATCTCCTTATATTTTTTCTATTTCAATTTCTAAGTCAGATTCTAACGTTTCATTTGTATAAGTATTTGCTATATAATCTTTGTTATCTTTTTCATAAATGGTCGGAGATAATCGTTTATAATCTACCTTTACTATAAATTTTACATATTCACGTTCATTAGAAACTCGAATATAAAATTCCTGGTTGGGAGAAAGATTTTTGATTTCTTTTCCGTTAATATTGGTTATGGTACCATCGATTAACTGATTATTTTGATCCATTAAAATAATTTGTGCATTTGTAAAAATTCCTGCTTCTAATTCAAAATAATAAGGTCCCATTAACATATCATCATCTACAGAAATGGTGCGTTCACTAATCTCATCATTATGAATAATTAAAGTCGGTACTAAACGAATCTCTTCACTTGCTAGATGATTATAGTCTTCTACAAAAGTAACCATATCCTTAGCTCTTTTAAATATCTTAGGATTTACATTTTTTAAGCCTACCGTTTCTTTTACAGAATCTACTTTGCTTAATTCTGTATATTGATTTGCTTCACCTGTTCTTGCAGAAATCTCCCAAATAGCAAGTTGCATTGCCATATATGCTTCTTCAGGAGTATCCAGTCCCATCTCTTCCAAAGAAACATTCGGATAAGATTCTCTAAATATTAAATAAAGTGCGTCAGAAGCAGATTTTCTTTGTGTTAAAACATCTCCTACTTTTAACTCATCAGTATCAAATGATAAAGAAAATAAATTTGCTTTTTCTTCACCCACTTTATACATTCTATCTAGTGGCTCTTTTACATCGGTAGATACTACCTCTAATATTTCTAAATTATCTTTTAATTCTGTCATTTCTCTTCCATCCGCTAAATAGATATTTCCCTGTGAAGTCATACTTGTTTCTAATTCATATCGCAAAGCAGATATATAAATAATGCCTCCCAATATAACCGTTAAAATGATTAAATAAATATATATCATTTTTCTCATCTTCATGGCACCTCCTAGTTGCTAGCTGTTAAAGTATAACTGGTATCATAAGCAGATATGATAAATTTATACTTGTCAGTAATTCTTGTCACATTTTCTGGTGTAGAAATTTCTTCTATATAATATTCTCCATATGGTAAGCCAACAAGCCCTCCATTTCCTTCTTCATTTGTTTCAAAAGTTCCTATCTCTTCTTGAGACACTGTAGTAACTCTCCATTTTGAACCTGCAACCTTTCCGGTATTTTCGCTTATCCTTGAAAGATAAATATAACAATTGGTTGTTCCTACAACAACACATTCTTTTTGCTTTTCATTGTATTGTGTTTGTGCCTGTTTTAAATCTTTGGCATATTCATATTTGCAAAACTCAACAATACCAATTGCAATTGCAGCAACTAATAAAAGATTTAAAACAACAACAATGATGATTTTTTTTACTTTCCTATTCACTTTTTCCATCTCCCTTTTTTTATTTTTTCTAATTCCTCATATGCCATTTTCATAAGATCTAATTTTTGAATATAGGTCATAGAAGGAGAAAAAAAACACACTTGCAAAGAAAATAAAATTTCTCCATAATCAGGATATTCTTTTTTTACTAATATTAATAAAGATAGAAAATCCTGTGTTTTCCATTTTACCCCTTTTATCTTTAACAATTCTTGAAACAAAATGACAAACTTATCTATTTCTAACTGATAAAATTCTTCATAAGTTTGCCCCTCTTTTAAATCAAAATCTGGATAAAAATAGGCATTTTGTTTATAACCATCCTCTTCATCTTCTAATACTTCATACAAAGAATTTAAAGTTTCAATGATTTCTACCTCATCTAAAAAGACAATTTCCTCCGAATCATCTTCTATTTCCACTAAACGATAATGAGAATTTACGGCGTCTATTGTGTCTTTAAAAAAATCATGAAAAAAATGATATTTTTCATCTACTTGAGCTATCCATTCTTCAAAACTCCAATCAAGATGATATGATTTATTTTTAAAGCGAAACATTTCTTCAAACAAAGTAATGAGTTTTTCTATTTTTTCCTTTTTTAAAGCCTCGTATCCCTTTTCTTGAATCTCTTTCTTAATACTTTCATATAACTCTAATTCTTTCACAATCCTATTATACAAATTAACATAAAGTTTTATTTTCTCTTTCTTTGAAAGAGCAAATATATCTTCTGGATCTTCCTCCCATAATTCTAATTGCCTAAATAATATCGAAACGGTTTTAAAAGCTATGCTATTTCTTTCAAAACAAGAAGCAATATCATAAAAATTAGAATGTAAATCTTGTAAGTCCACACACTTTTCTAGCTCTTGTTCTATATTTCTTTTACAAGCAACTTCTTTTATTAAAACAAAAGATCTTTGTACAATTTCTTCATAGGAAGCTTCAAGATTTTCTAAAGAAAACTCTTTTATATCCAAATATTTCTTCATTCCTTTTCCCCTTTATCCAAAAAAGATTTTGTAATTTTTTGTCTAATCAATTGCTGAACCTGATTATCCTTCATATTTTCTTTCATAATAAGGCTCATTTCTTTGGTTAAGTTCATATACAAAATCTCTTTTCTTTTGTGTTTTTTTGCCATAGATACAATCAATGCTAAAACTGATTTTTCCTTTTCTTGATTTATAATTTCCTGATTTAATTTTCTTGCAAATAATAACCTATCTTGATTTTCAATCATTTCATATCCCTGCATAGCAAGAGATTTTTCATAAAACTTTTTTAATTCTTCTGTTACATTTCCTATTAAAATATACTCATTTTCCAAAAGACATCCATCCTTTTAAATTTTGTTCTATATATTTTATCATACATTTCCACTCCCATCAAGGATTTGAAGTTGTTAATTATTACATAAATCGTGTTAAATTTGCATAAAACAATTTTATTATACTTTTAAATCGAAAATAACGAAATTAAAAACAAAAAGTGCCTACTTAACAAGTAGACACGCACTTTTTTAGCTTATTATAAAATTTTATCTGCTAAAGAATATTGTAATGAAATAATAATAAACGTTATATTAAAAAAGCTGCATATAATGGTATAGATTTTATGTTATTTTCGAACCCGAAATTTTTGCTAGATATCCTAATAGAATATTTTGGTTTATTTTCTCTTATATATATATTAAGACTTGTTGATTTTACATTTTCTCCACTCTTTACTTCCACTGGTATAATTCCATCTTCGTTATATATGACAAAATCTACTTCTGCATTTTTTCCATATGTCCAATAATATAATGAAGAACTTTTTACTGCAAACTCTTGTGCTATATAGTTTTCAGTAATGGCACCTTTAAATTCGAAATTTCTTTCCAACATAATATCTGGATATTTTATTTCAGATATAGAAGTTAATAATCCTACATCACTTAAGTATAATTTAAACATGTCTTCATCTATATACACTTTTAAAGGTATTTCAGGCTTTTTAATTTTATAACTTGCCAAAATCATTCCTGCTGAAACTAACCATTCTATTGGTGTTTCATATTTTCTCTTTCTTCCATCTTCATCTATTAAATTATATTTAAACGTTTTCTTATCCTTTGCCAACTGACTAGGTATATTTTTATATACTTTTTCAATTTTTACAGATTCGATATTACTTTTTATATATTTTTTCATATCCGCAATATACATCTCAACAATATTAGAAATAATCTTAGAATCATATTTTAAAATATCCAAATCATTTTCCACAAAATTATTTACAGACTCTGGCATTCCACCAACACATAAATATTGTTTGTATAATGTAAGTGCCTGTTCATGAGCAAATGTAGGCATTGGCTCCATTTTAGCATAACAATCTTTTATTTTTTCTAATAATAATTCTTTCCCTGTTGCCATCAAAAATTCCTCAAAATTCATGGGATACATATATTCCATTCTTATTTTTCCAACGGGAAATGAACTATGAAACCTATTTATTTTTACTCCTAATAAACTACCTGCACATACAATTTTATATGGCTTTTCTGATTCATTAAAGTATTTAAGAGAAACTATAAAATTTTCACTTACTTGAACTTCATCAAAAAATAATAGCGTTTTATCCAAATCAATCTTCTTTCCAATATATAGTTCAATTTCTTCTATTATTTTCACTTCATTAATTGTTTTTTCAAATATATTTCTTATCTCTTCGTTTTGTTCTAAGTTAAAATATAGATATTGTTCAAAATTTTCTCTTCCAAATTTATCAATTGTATATGTTTTTCCAATTTGTCTTGCTCCAATCACCATAAGAGGTTTTTTCATTCCAGATTCTTTCCAATCTAATAATTTTTTTTCAAATAATCTAATCATTCCAAATACCATCCTTTATTATATTATTATCATAATAACAGGTTTAAGTCAATATTTTTGCCACTTTTTTCTCATTTTTTAAATGAATTTTTGCCACTTTTTGACTATTTTAGGAATGTATTTTTGCCACTTTTGGGCATATTTTTAACTTTATTTTTGCCTCTTACGGTTCTACCATGTAGCAAAAAGTGCCTACTTAACAAGTAGACACGCATTTTTTTAGTTTATTATAAAATTTTATCTGCTAAGGAATATTGATTACGATATAAATAATTATTAGCTATCATCGTTATTATACTATATATTATTCCTACTATTATGATTCCAGCATACACATTGATATCTTTTAATAATACATACAATATAATGATTACAAAAATATTGATCATACTAAATAATACAGGAAATATTAAATTTAGATTTTGTTTTACTACTACATATTCAGAATCCCAATTTAATTTTGGCTTTTTTAAATCAATGATGAACATTAATATACTTTGTAATATTCCTATAATAGTAGCAACTAGTAATAACAACAAAAAAGTAACAATTGGTAAGCGTAATATATACTCCGCTATTAAAAGCGTTATTAGTATGGTAATGACATTCATGATAACATTTGGTACGATTTTATAAAGATACTGTTTATATAAAGAAATTGGAACATATTTTATAAATACTGCATTTTCTCCATCTCTTGAAATTGCCGTTATTGAAACATAAATAAACATACTAAAAAACTGAATAACTCCTAAAATCACACATGCAACCGTAAATGTATTAGATGGTAGTTGTTCAAACATTTGCATCATCTCACCCATTTGATCACCACTACTTTGCATTCCCATATAGCTAATGACTATCATCAAAACAGGCATTAAAATAGCTGGTAATAGACATTGCATGAAAAAGATAGGATTTCTTAGTAAAGTCTTGAATTCTTTTCCAATATAACTTTTATATAACTTATTATTCTGATATGCTTTTTGACTAAGTTTTTTGATACTTTTTTTACTATTTCCACCAAATAAATTTCCTACTAATCCTTTCAAATAGATTTTTTGAGAAAGAAATATATATACTATAAAACCAACTATTGTAATTGCCAAAGCCTTTAAAACTTCCAGTGCTGCAATTCCTATAGAACTAGTCGTTAAAGCTTCTATAAAAAAGTCTACTGTAGGAATATATCCTTTTAATACTTCAATCATTCCATTTGCTTGAACAAGCATTTGTACCATTTCTTCATTTGTTAAATCTCCTCTTGTTCCACTAATAGCAAGAGAAAAAACAATAACAATTGCTAAAACTAATAATGACGCAATGAATTGAAAACGATTTCTATTTTTCGTAAGTCTTGCAAAACTCATAATGCACATGACAATTATATTAATGATTAGTACTGGTAATATCGGTATTAGTATTACTGCCAACAACATGATAAAATAGTAAGCAATACCTGCTCCAGTAAAAATTCCATACATAATCAAAGGAATCAAGCCTACTAAAAATATTAACATATACTGCGTTAATAAAATAACATTAGTTCTTGCAAGTATAATTTGATATGGCTTTAATGGTAAAGGCAACAAATATTCATTATCTTTTGTAAAATAAAGAACATTGACACTTGAAAAAATCGTTTGAGCAAGCGCAACTCCAAAAGTGATCATTAGAATCAGCGCTATAAAAATCGCTTCTTGTTGAATGGCAATCAGTCCAGTCAAAATGTTATAAGCAAAAAAGATAATTAGTCCTGCAAAATATAATCCTAAAAATCCATATAATAAAAATTTCATTTTAGATTTCATAGAAACGCCCATTCTTGTATCCATATCAGAAAGAGAATTCCTAAGAAATACTTTGGTTAATTTCATTACTTTATCCATACTACTACTACCTTCCTAATCCTCTTTCTCTGTGATTTCTAAGAACAATTTTTCTAATGAAGTTTCCTCTTTAAATCTTTGTTTCATCTCATCAAAAGTTCCTACAAACACTAATTTTCCTTTATGAATAATTCCTACTCTATCGCATAATTTTTCAGCCACTTCCAATATATGTGTTGAAAAAAATACTGCCTTTCCAGACTTAGCATGCTTTTTCATCATTTCTTTTAAATCATATGAAGATTTTGGATCTAATCCTGTCATTGGTTCATCTAATATCCAATTTTTAGGTTCTGACAGCAAAGCACCACATATCACAATTTTTTGTCTCATACCGTGTGAATAACTTTGAATCTGATTATTTAGTTCTTCATAAATTTCAAACTTTTTCGTTAATTCTTCAATTTTTTCTTTGCGCTTCTCTTGTGGGATATCATATACATCTGCCATAAACATCAAATACTCAATTCCCTTTAATTTTAAAAACATATCTGGACTATCTGGTACAAAACCAAAATTTCTTTTAGCCTCTAATGGTTCACTCTTAATACTTTTTCCATCAATTAAGATATCCCCTTCATCTATATTTAATATTCCTGTAATCATTCTAATAGTAGTTGTTTTTCCTGCCCCATTGGGTCCTAAAAAACCAAATATCTCTCCATCTTTAATTTCTAAATTGAGAGAGTCTACAGATTTTTTTCCTTTCACGTAAGATTTAGATACATTTTTTATTTCAATCATAATTAACTCCTCCCGTTAATAACTATATTTTAACACATAACAATGATAAAATAAACATATTTCTCTAATATATACGAAAAAAGAAGTTGTCATTAGAACTAACAACAACTTCTATTACAACTATAAACTACTGACTCCAATGAAAAAGCATATTAATTCGATATCCAACATTCTAGATATTTCCAACAAAACTGTTACTGTTGGCAAATACTTTCCTGTTTCCATTTTAGAAATTAGCGATCGATTGATCCCTATCTCTTCTGCAACTCTTGCTTGTGTATACTTTCTTAATTTCCGATACTTTTTTACATTTTCCCCTATCTTCTTAGCTACTTCTTCGTTTGTCATAGTCTTAAATTCCCTTTCTTTTTACTTCTTTATAATCTTAAAGAAAACTCTCAAAAAAATCTGTTTTATTATACTATATTTTACATAAAAAGTCAAATTATCTCTTGATACTAATGTTGTGGAAAGAAAAATCCAGCAGTCATATCTAAATAATTAAGTCCACTATATTGAGGATATTTTTCTTTTACTTTTTCTATAAATTGATCCCTTTGACTACTTTCCTTCGCAATCAGTTTTAAAAGTTTCATTTTCTGGGAAAACATTCTTTTTATTTTTTATAATATTATCCCTATATGCTTCTAATGAAATATCCGATACATACTCAATAAACTGATCTAATTCTAACTGTGGTAAAATGTTTTTTCTAGATTCTTTTGTGATATTTTTTTCTTTCTTATCTTTTGCAATCTGCAATTTGATTTCTTCTAAAATCCCTGTTAAAGAAAGTTTATATTGTTTTTCTAAATAGTCATTTATAAAATCATAACTAACATATAAATCTTTACAAAACTCTTCATAAGAAATATTTTTTAAATAGGTTTTATCAAAAAAACAATTGAAAAATAAATAATCTGTAATTAAATGCAAAAATACACCTTTTTGATAATCTGAATGTATCTCATTCTTTTTTAAATATTCATAAAGATCAACTTTATTTGCTAAATACTCTAATATATTATTTTTATCTTGTATTCCAGAATAATGAGATTTGGCTTTATCTTCTACTAAATCAGGAGCTATAATTCCTCTAAAAAAGTCTTCTTCATGATCAATTTTATTTCCTTTTTCTATATATCTTTTCCCTATTGCTAAATGAATATTAAAACTTGCCATAGTTCTCCTTCTTTCCATCTAAATATATTCGATTGGTACCATATAATTATTTTCATCTAACGGGTGTATATCTTTTGTTAAGCATATTACAATTCCATTTGGTGAATTCATTTCGAATTTTTTAATTATATCAAAGTTTTTAATAGCCTCTTTTCCTGGATTCGAATTTTTCTTTATTTCAACTGGATAAATATTATCTTCATATATTACCAATAAATCAATTTCTTTTCCGTTATTATCTCTATAATAATATAAATGCTTTTTAGGATCTCTTTGTTGATTCGTATAGCTTTTTATAATTTCTGAAATAATATATGTTTCAAAGATTTGACCGCTATATGCACTTCTTTGCAATGTTTCACTACTTACATATCCTGTTAGATAGCACGCCAACCCCGTATCCATAAAATATATCTTAGGTCTTTTAATGATTCTTCCAACATTATTGTTCATATGTGGTTGCAATAAATATATAACATATGTATTGCTCAAAATTCCCGTCCATTTACTAACAGTTTCTGAATCTACCCCAACATCTTTTGCTATATCAGAAGCATTAAATTCCTGACTTGTTCTTGCAGCTAAACTAGATATAAATTTTAAAAACTTAGACTCATCCTGAATATTGATAATCTTTCTAACATCTCTTTCAATGTAGGTTCTTAAATAAGAAGAAAAATATGCTTCAATACTAATATTTTTATTCTTATACAATTCTGGATAGCTTCCTCTAAAAATTCTATCAAATACATTGTTTAAATATTCATATTTTAACGGTACTTTATTTCTTAAAATATGTATATCTGGAATAAAAAGTTCTTCTTTAACATTATATATTTCTCTTGTTGACAACGGATATAAATCTATAATTCCCACTCTTCCAGCTAATGATTCTGTAATATTTTCCATTGTTTCAAATATTTGTGAACCTGTTAAATAATATAATGTACCTACTTCTTTTCCATCTCCAAACATTTCATTTTTTCTTGCTTCATCAATTATAATCTTTATATAGGATAATAAATTCGGTGCATATTGAAACTCATCAATAATTAAAGGAACTTCATGTGTTCTTAAAAATGTTTCAGGATCCTCTATTGCCATTGTTCTTTCATTTAAATCATCTAAACTTACTTCATTTATTTTCTGACTTTTACTATTTACTAAATATTGCAATACTGTACTTTTTCCTGACTGTCTTGAACCTGTAACTAATATAGCGGGAAAATTTCCATACATTTCATTTAACTTATTTTCTATTGTTCTATGAATATAATTACTTGCTATTATGCCCCTCCTTTTATACAAATTCCGAATAGTAATCGGAATTTGTATAAATTATCTCATATTTTTTCTATTTTTTCAATTATATTTCTAGAATTATTATATCATTTTGTTTAGAATTTATGCTTTCTTTCAACGTTTCCATTTTCTTTCGAGCTAGCAAGAATCTATTGACATTGAATTTTTAATTTATTCTTCTCCATCAAGATACTTTTTAGTTACTACAATAATCATATTGTTTTATTAGAAGTTGTTCTATTATCTTTTTTTATTAAAATATTGTTTTAAAAAAGTATTGACAATAGTGCTTGCCAATACTTTTAAATTTATCTTTTAAATATTCATTTGTCTTCTTGACGAATTATTAAGTCTAACTAATCTTTCATTTTATGGTACTTTTGCTTCTCTGTAAGTACAGAAACTATGTAAGTCTTAACTCATCTGTATGAACTATATAATTTAAGTTCTGGTGATAGCCAACTTGCAAACTCAAAAGCAATATCCGAATGAGCATAAGTTCCATATCTTCCACTTTTCGAGATAATCCCTATTGTATTTGTCCTTTTTATCCACTGTGTTGGTAACATTGCAAATGAATTTCTATCATACTCAGTTTTAATTTGATCGAATTCGACTAAATTAAAATCTTGATTATGGATTTCTTCCCATAAATCAATATAATCTATAGTACAACTCTTCTTAACCAGTTTTTTTACTGTAAAAGATGAATCACTTGAATTTTGATATCTTGCTAAATGTGTAATTTATTTATTTTCAATTTCTTTTGTTTCGACTAATAATTTATCAAAGTCAGAAATATAATTTTTATCTTGAATAACTTTATATTTTTCATATTCACTTTCAGCCTTATTTACTGCTTGCTTATGTGAAATTGTTCCTTTACCTTCCAATATTTCATAATGAAAAACCTTTAAAGCATTTTCAACTTCATTTTTCCAATCATTCATATACATTGGAATATTTCTTTCTGCATTATTTTCTGCAATATCTAAAAATAAGTTTATCAGATTATTCAAGTTCTTAATTTCTTTTTCATCTAAATAATTTTTTGATAAAACATTCTTTCACTTGTACGAATTAATTTAATTCTTTCAAGTAATCTTTTGAAATATTCCTGGTCAGATTTTTTAGCTTTCATAAATCTTTCATCATTTAAAGCAAATCCCTAAACCATATAATCTTTAATTATTTTTTTTGCCCAAGTTCTAAATTTAATTGCTTTTTTAGAATTTACTCTAAATCCGACAGATATAATCAAGATTATAATATTTTGTATTATATGTTTGTTTACCATCATTACCCATATGTGCAATTTTTGCACATGTGCTATTCTCGTCTAACTCTTCATCTTTATAAATATTATTGATATGCCTTACTATCCCGCTTCTATCAATATTAAAAAGTGCAGATAAAGCTTCAGCATTTAACCAAACATCTTCATTTTCAAGTAATACTTCTACTTTAGTATTACCTTCTTCATCATTATAAAATAAAATATTTTTTTCATTTCCAATTAATTTATCATTCATTTTATTACACCTTCTTATTATATTCGTTTGGTAATTTTTTATAATCAGATAACACTAAATATAAAGTATCACAAATATATACTTCTTTTTACCTATTTTTATCTTTTCCTTTATTATGTATTCTTACCGCAGCAATGCTTATATTTTTTTCCGCTTCCGGCATGGTTACCAATTTGGTAATATTCTACTCTGTATTTTAGCATTTTTCCCTGTAAAAGTGCCTATCTTTGCACCCTCTTACACTTGGCTACACTCGGCTTTTATAGCAGAAAGTATCTAAAAACGTATCTAAAATTATCTACTTTCATGTTTAAATGTTCTTTTAATGTTTTCTTAATTTCTTTAATAGTGTATCATTTTTTAATAATTTAAACTATTTTCATCAAGTAGAAAATCAAATACATTCATAGTAATTACTCCATTATCATCTCTACCTCTTTTTACATAGTCTTTCACTATAATCATTTTCTTAAATGAATCATTAACTTTTAATAATGATCTTTCTTCTTGTTCACGTTTTTCTTTTGTTGGCATTGAATATGCTGATTGAATATATATTCTGTTATTGCCTTTATTGGCTATAAAATCAATTTCTAACTGCTTATAAAAATCTTTCCCATCTTCCTTTCCTCTATATTCAACTAATCCAACATCAACATTATATCCTCTTCTTCTTAATTCGTTGTAGATTACATTTTCCATAATATGAGTTTCTTCATCTTGTCTGAAGTTTATAAACGAATTTCTAATCCCAATATCACTAAAATAATATTTTAATGGAGTATTTATATATTTTTTGCCTTTTACATCATATCTATTAGCCTTTTCAATTATAAATGCTTCTTCTAAATATTTTAAATATAGTCCTATTGTATTTTGTGATATATCAATATTTTCTTCACTCTTAAATGTATCTGATAATTTTTTAGGATTAGTTAGCGATCCAATACTAGATGAAATAATTTTAACTAATGTTTCAAGTTCATTATCACTTTTTAAATTATTCCTTTCAATAACATCATTTATATACACGTTTTCCTGTTGTTCCTTTAAATATTTCATCTTTCTATCATCTGTATTCATAAGTACCACTAATGGTAGTCCTCCATAAGTGATATACTCACTCCAACCTTTCAATTCATTTTCCTTATATACAGACATGAATTCAGAAAAGCTTAATGGATATACTTTTATTTCTTCACCACGACCTCTAAATTCTGTAATAATATCTGATGATAAAAATTTAGAATTACTTCCTGTCACATAAATATCTACATTTTTAATTCTCAAAAATCCATTTAATACATATTCAAATTTATCTACCAATTGAATTTCATCTAAAAGTATATAATATAAATTATCATCAATTATTTTACTTCTTATATATTCGTCTAACCTATCTGCATCTAAAAGATTAGAATTGCTTTTATCATCTAGAGCTATCTTTATTATATGATTTTCTGCAACTTTATTTTGAATAAGATAATCATAGAAAATTGTATTTAGTAGATATGATTTACCACATCTTCTTATCCCTGTTATTACTTTTATTAAATTATCTTCTCTAGCTTCAATAAGTTGATTTAAATAAAAATCTCTTTTAATTTCCATGATGCTTACCTCCATATTTATATTTTACTCCTTTTTTATAATTTTATCAAGTTTTTTACTGAATATATATTTCATTTTCGTAGTTTTTTTTCAGTTATAAATATTGTATTTTATTTTTATAAAATTTTCCTACTAATTACTTGACTTTTAGCAGATAA
This sequence comes from uncultured Clostridia bacterium, assembly GCA_944386605.1. Classification (GTDB taxonomy): domain Bacteria; phylum Bacillota; class Clostridia; order TANB77; family CAG-465; genus CAG-465. The sequence goes on from CALXBS010000006.1 coordinate 34,284, forward strand.
TAAGTGATTAATATAACAACTTTGAAAGACTAACTATCAATTGTCAATAAAAAATTGATAGTTAGTCTTTCACATCTTATTATATAATGTAAAAGATATTTTTCACACGAACTAAAAGTAGAATTAGTAATTTTTCACAGACAATCTATTTTTCAACTTATAATTGATTATTTTAATTTACCTGTAATTTTAATATATTCAACATTATTTGTACTTAAATTTTGACTGGTTTGATATTCTATATCGTTATAGTTATTTATGCCTCCAGACTCCTTTTGAGTATTCCAATAAATTTCTATTTCTTCATTTGTTAAAGAATCATCAAAAAACCTTGTAAACATTATAGTTAAATTTTTAATTACATCATCTTCATCTGATTTTAAATTATCTATATAAACACTCATTTTATTAGAATATTCATTAGTTAAAGTTATTTGTTTATCTTTAACATAAAATTGAACTTGATTTGTATGATTGCGACCATGATGGTGATAAACATTTATCATGTCACTTGAAATTTGATTATCAATATATAATTGATTAAATGTATTGATAAATTTATTAATCATCTCATTATCTTTATAATATTCTATATCTGATTGCTTTTCTTCATTAATATTTGAATTGTCAATTATACCTTTATCATCATTAAAAATTTGATTTTTATTCGTACATCCTGCTATAACAAAAACTATAATTATTATAATAAATAACAAACAATATTTTACTCTTTTTTTCATTTTGTTCCTCCTACAAAATACTACTTTCACTTTTAAATTCTTTCGTATATCATTATATAACAAAAGGAGTAGATTTTGTAGTTCTACTCCTAAATTTCTTATTATATTTTTCAAATCAAGTATAAAACGTATCTAAAGGTAATTTTTTACCATTTTTGCAATTTCTGAAAACGCTTAAAGCCCTTGTAATTACTGGATTTTACCACAACACTGCTTATACTTGCGACCACTTCCACATGGACACAAATCATTCCTACCCACTTTTTTCTCTGCTTTTACAGGTTCTTTTTTCCCTTTAGAATCATCCTTATTCATTTTTAAATTAGAAATTTGATTTTCATTTCCTAACTTTTTCTCATTATATTTTTCATTTTTATTCACACGAATAGAAAATACAATTTTTACTGCGTCTTCTTGAATAGAAGCAACCAATTCTTCAAACATATTATATCCTTCAATTTTATATGCTTCTAATGGATTTACTTGTGCAATTCCTCTTAATTTAATACCTTCTTTTAAAGCAGTCATTGCATCAATATGATCCATCCATTTTTGTGTAATAGTATTTAAGATATAATAACGTTCAAAACGATTTAAATCCTCTTCTACTTTTAATTCTTTTGCTTTATCATGATTTGCTTCATAAAAATCATTTGCCTTTGAACAAATTACTTCTACAATTTTTTCTTCATCTAAAATTTCAATATCTTGCTTTTGAAGCATATTTGGAATGGTAAATAAATTATGTAGTACCGCATTTAAAGAATCAAATTCTACCTCTTCTATATTAGATACTTTTGAAAAATAGTTATTTACTAGCTTTACAATCAATGGTCTATATAATTGTTTTACGACTTCTCCAATATTTTCAGTATCTAAAACGACTCTTCTTTGCTCATAAATAATGCCTCTTTGTTGGTTCATTACATCATCATATTCCAAGACATCTTTTCTGGCAGAATAATGAATTCCCTCTATTTTTCTTTGTGCAGTTTCGATAGTACCACTTAACATTTTATGCTCAATTGGCATGTCATCTGGTAAGCCTAAAGAGCCCATAATTGCTAAAACTTTATCTGGAGCAAACAACTTCATTAAATCATCTTCAAAAGAAATATAGAAACGGCTAGAACCAGGATCCCCCTGACGACCTGAACGTCCTCTTAACTGATTATCAATTCTTCTAGATTCATGACGTTCACTACCAATTACTCGAAGTCCACCAGCACTTAACACTTTCTTCCTATCTTCTTCAATGATTGGTTTTAATTTTGCCTCTATTTCCTGAATATCTTGTCTTGCCTTCAGTACTTCTGATGTTTCATTATGAATAGGTGTTACTGCAAGCTCTATTACCTCTTCTGTATAGCCTTTTGCAGCAAGTTCTTTTCTTACCATATTTTCTAAGTTTCCACCTAGCATGATATCCGTTCCACGTCCTGCCATGTTGGTTGCAATCGTTACACTTTTATACTTACCTGCTTGTGCAATAATTTCTGCTTCCTTTGCATGATATTTTGCATTTAATACTTGATGAGGTATATTTTTCTTCTTCAAAAGATTACTAATAATTTCTGATTTATCAATTGAAACGGTACCTACTAGAACCGGTTGACCTCTTTGATAACAATCTTCTACATCTGCTACAATAGCGTTATATTTTGCAGCTTTTGTTTTATACACCAAATCATTTTGGTCATCACGAATTACAGGTTTATTCGTAGGAATTTCAATAACATCCAATTTATAGATTCCTTTAAATTCAGCTTCCTCTGTTTTGGCTGTACCTGTCATACCAGCTAGTTTATGATATAGTCTAAAATAGTTTTGATAAGTAATGGTAGCAAGTGTTTGGCTTTCAGACTCGATTTTTACTCTTTCTTTTGCTTCAATTGCCTGATGTAGTCCATCGCTATATCTTCTTCCCTCCAAAACACGTCCTGTAAATTCATCTACAATCATTACTTTTCCATCTTTTACAATGTAATCTTTATCTTTTTTCATTAATCCGTAAGCTCTAATTGCCTGATTTACATGATGAGAAATTGCGACATTATTTACATCGGATAAATTATCAATTTTAAAATATTCTTCTACCTTTTTATTTCCCGTATCCGTTAAAGCAACTGTATGTGCTTTTAAATCTACGATATAGTCATACTCATTATCTGTTTCATCAAATTCTTTGTCATTGTGTTCTACGATTACTTTTGCTTTCAAACTTTTTGCAATTTTGTCAGCCATTAAATACAAATCTGTTTGCTTATTTACCACACCTGAAATAATAAGAGGGGTTCTTGCCTCATCAATTAAAATACTATCAATCTCATCGACAATCGCATAATTTAAATCACGTTGTACCATATCTTGCTTTGCCATTGCCATATTATCTCTTAAATAATCAAATCCAAACTCAGAATTGGTACCATAAGTAATATCCGCATTATATGCCTCTCTTTTTTCTTGACTGGTCATTCCACTCATAACTAGACCCACAGATAGTCCTAAAAATTTATACAATTTTCCCATCCATACACTACCAAGTTTTGCTAGATATTCGTTAACTGTAACAAGATGTGCGCCTTTTCCTTCTAATGCATTTAAATATAACGGTAAAGTAGCTACTAAAGTTTTTCCTTCTCCCGTTTTCATTTCAGCAATTCTACCTTGATGTAAAATAATACCACCAATTAGCTGCACTCTAAAAGGTCTCATTCCAAGCACTCTACTACTTGCTTCTGCAACAGTAGCATATGCCTCTGGTAAAATATCCTCCAAAGTTTCTCCATTTTGTAATCTATTCTTAAATTTAATTGTATTTCCAGCTAATTCTTCATCGCTTAATTTTTTATATTCTTCCTCATAAGATTCAATTTTATCTACAAGAGGTAATATTTTCCTTATTTCTTTTTTGCTATAAGAGCCAAAAATTTTCTCTAAAAAACTCATGTTAAAACCTCCAATTATAACAAGGCTATTATACCATAAAAAGAATAAAAAAGAAAGACTATTCTTTGAGTATTCAAATATTTAAAAATCCATTTGAAAAAATAGAAAAACTGTACTAAAAATAAAAATTTTGAATATATATATATTAGAGTTAAGGTTAGGTGTTCGTATGTTTGTTTTAAACTTTAAGCTTGATATAAAAAAAATTGTATTTGGTTGTATATTAATAGCACTTGCACTTGCTACGATTATAAAATTTGGAAATGATTCTACCAATACCGTCAGTTCAAAGACAACTAATACCTTTGATTATACATTAACAGAAGAAAATTATGTCGATACATTAAAAACCATTCATGAAAATCTTGACGAAAATATAGGAAAAACTGTTCAAATGAACGGATATGTTTATCGCATGCCCGATTTTAAAGACAATTATTTTGTCTGCGGAAGAGATTATTTGGTCAATAATGAAAATAATGTAGCTGGATTTTTATGTTATGAGGATCAAGGAGATAATCTACTAGACAACGAATGGATCGAAATTACAGGTGTGATAGCAAAAGGAGAATATAACGGAGAGACTCCTGTTTTAAAAGTAAATCATATCACAAAAATTACAGCACCTGCAAATACCTATGTTCAGTAACCCATATTTTGAAGTGAATTTTCACTTCTTTTTTTGTTTAAAAAAACCTAAATGATAAAGCTGATTCTACCATTTAGGTTTCTTTTTATCTTTTTTTAGTTTTACTATCTTAAATAAAGAAAATATCAAATAAGATAATGATTACTCCACCAATCATACATGGATAGCTTAAATAATCGGTTTCTGCAAAAATTTCTAGTGGTTTATCGGGATTACAGTAGATCATTTTTTTCTTTCCAATGATGTTTTCTTTCTTTTGAAGTCCTTCTTTAAAAATATAACTATTTAAAGAAGACTTATATTTTTTTCCATGAATGGTATATTCGTAAATATACTTAATATAATTATTCTCTAATGTCTCTATTTTAACGATTCTTGCTGGGATTTTTACCGCTTTTTCTAGTTTTTTCCTTCGAGATTTATAATGATAGTACCCATATCCTATTAATATCACTGCTAAAAATAAAATTGATAATTTATTAAACATATCCTTCTTTCCTTTCTTTTTTAAGCGGGTATCTCAATAAATCCACCCATATACAAATTAATTAATGGAACTAGTACTACTATAGTAAAGATCACTAACATAATTCCAACGATAAGATAAGTAATCTCTGGTAATAATTTTGTAAATCTTTTTAGATAAGTATTTACTTCCATTGCAATATATTCATTTACCTTTTCTAAAATCTCTGCTAAATTAGATTTCATCCCCACTTCAATCATTTGAGTCATCATTTTATTAAAGATTTTCTTTTCAACAAAAGGTTTGTACCACATCTCTCCATTTGCGATACATGCTCTACTTTTTTCAACGATAGAAGCAAAATAATAGTTTTTGGTAATATTTCTAGATACTTCTAAACTTTCCTGGATTCTCATACCATTTTTTAAATTTAGTAACATTGCTTGAAAAAAGTTATTTAACAAAATATTGGTGTTTAACTTTCCAAATATTGGCATTTTTAATTTTAGCTTATCCTTAAAGAATCTTCCTTTAGGAGTACTGGTATAAACTTTCCAAACAATCAGTACAAGAACGATTGCAATCACAAAAAAGTACCAATATTGCATTAAAAATTTTGCACAAGAAAGTGCTACTAATGTTGCTTGTGGAATTTCCTGACTAGATCCAAACATTTGATAAACATTTTCTAGTAATGGAACTCCTACAATAAGTGCTACAAACATAGAAAGCAAGATAAATACAAATTGTAATAATCTTGGAACAAGGTTTTCTCTAACGGTTTTCTTTAATTTATCAGATTTTTCAATATATTCTCTTACATAAAGTAAAGATTCTTCTAATGTTCCTGCCTCTTCTCCTACTTTGATAAAATTAATAAACATTTCTGGAAAAACTTCTGAATATACCTCTAAGGAAGTATATAATTTTTCTCCTGCAATCACTCTTTTTAAAACATCTTCTAATATTTCTTTAAAATAACTATTTTCAATTCCTTCACAAATAGAAGATAATGCATCTACATTATTAAATTTTGCTTTTTTTAAAATATAAAAATCATTTACAAAAACAAGCAAATCCTTAGAAGAGATTTTTTTAGAAAAATTAACATCCATTGTTAATATTTCTTTTACACTCATCTGTTTAATGCTTCTTTTTTTCATGCCGTTTTTCTTTTCTTGTTTTCTTTCTTGTTCAATTTTTTTAAAGTTTACTTTCCTATACTTTCTTAAACCACTTTTTTGTTCTTTTATCATAAGAGGTTGCATATGATCTTCTTTTAAGCTAGTTAAAACTGCATTTTTATCGGTTGCAAGTATTCTTCCCGTTGTGACTTTTCCATTTTCTAATACCGCCTTATATCGATAACTTGGCAAAATATACACCTCCTATTAAATTAAAATATTTCTTTTTAATTCTTCTACAGTTGTAATTCCATTTAATACTTTTTTAACACCATCTACAATGAGAGGCTTATAGTCTGTTTTTTCCATCGCATATTTACGAATATCAATACTAGATTTTCCATCTGAAATCATATCTTTTAAATATTCATCTAAACATAACACTTCATAAAGAGCAATTCTTTCATAATACCCGGTATAGTTACAAGTTGCACATCCAACAGGCTCATAAGTTTCACATGCTTTTAAGTCAAAGTTTACTTTGGTTAATTTTTCTACTCTTTCAATATACTTTTTCTCTTCATCATTTAAAACATGTTGTTTTTTACAATGTGGGCATAATCTTCTTACCAATCTTTGCGAAATAGAAGTAATGAGAGTTGCAGATACATCATAATCAGAAATCCCCATTTTTCTTAATCTAGTAATTGCCTCAATTGCGTCTATGGTATGAATGGTACTTAACACCAAATGACCGGTTTGTCCTGCTTCTATTGCAATTTTTGCTGTATCTAAATCTCGTATTTCTCCGACTAAAATAATATCAGGGTCTTGTCTTACAACCGTTCTTAAAGCAGATTCAAACGTAATAGATTTTCCAATTTCTATTTGATTAATTCCAGGAATTCTACGCTCTACAGGATTTTCAATAGAAATAATATTAATTTCTGGTCGATCCAAATATTCTAATACACTATATAACGTTGTGGTTTTACCTCCACCCGTAGGGGCACAAACAAGTACCATACTATTTTTTTGCTGAAAAGCTCTTTCAATTAATTCCGGATTATTTGGAAATCCTAATTCAAATAAATTCTTTGCTTCTGTATTCTTTTTTAATAATCTTAATACAAATTTTTCTCCGTTTACATTTTTTTGACTGGAAACACGAATGCTATAATTTTCATAAGTGTTAATACTTCCATCTTGATCAGAAGTAAGCTCTTGGTGCATATTAGAAATGGCTTTTATTCTTCCAGCGATTACTCCTTGACGGTATTTTGATATTTCACTTACAGTAATTAATATTCCATCAATACGATAACGAATTCTTACCTTGTCTTCCATAGGTTCTATATGAATATCAGAAGCTCTTTTTTCAATAGCAGTCATAATAATATTATCAATTAACTTCGTAACATCTTTTTCTTCACTATTGATAAAAGTGGTTTCTACAGTTTTAACGGTTTCAATTTGCCTCATAATAGAAGTATAAAGTGTAATATATACTTCCATTGTATATCCTTCGTTTAATAACAAAAGCTCTATTTCTTTTACTTTTTCGGTATCTAAAGGATCTGCAAAAGCTACTTTTAACGTGGTTCCTTCAATTGCAAAAGGAATCACTTTATAATTAATAATCATATCCCTTGGTAAATATTTCACAGGATTAATTTCTAATTTTTGTGTTAACATAACAGGAGTCACTTGGATTTTGTATGCTAATGTATCCAGCAATTCATTCTTATCACACATATCTAGTACATCTACAATTTCACCAAATTTTAAATCCTTATGATCATTTTGATAGCTTACAACCTTTTCAATTTGTTCTTCTGTTAATAAACCTCTTTTTAAAAATTCTGCACCAATTGGATTTTTTCTTGCCTTAACATTTTCAAACATCTTATCCCTCCTATTTTTGTTTTTCTAACTGTTTCTGATAATATTCTTCTATATTATTATAATCTTTTTCATATAATTGTACAATGCTTTTTTCGTATTTATCTTGTAGAATATAGAAGTGCTCCTCTTCTGCAAAAGTAGAGGTTACATAGACTGTAAATATCACTGCAGATAACACCACTACTAAAATTCCCGATCCCATCCATTTATTTTTAAAAATCTTACTCATTTGATTCACCTACTGAAAAAAGAATATTTTTTTGGAGTGTCTTTCCATACTTTTCTACTACTATTTCTATTTGATACAAGCGCTCACTTTTTAGCTCTAAATGAAACTCTTCTACATTACTTAAAAGTAAAATGTCATTTTTTAAAATGCTTTTTGTTTGTGTATCATAAACATACTCATCCTGATTAGAAAAGACAAATTTATCTCCAATTTGATCTAAATAGGTACTTTGACTTGCACTATTTAAAATATTAAATTGCAGTTTTTGCACTGCTTCATAATTGATAATTTCTCCTTTTCGATTTAATGCCATATAATTCATATTGGTACCAAAAGCAATCGCAATGGAAGTAAATATAAAAAATAATACGACATAAATTAAAATAGATGTCATGGTAATTCCTTTTTTATACAACTTACTCCCTACCTTTCACTGTATGTATTTTTAATTCATATGGTTTTTCTAAAACCTCATATGTTACCGTCATTTCAACAATCTTTACCAAATCTTGTTTGGTGGTATCTTGTTCTGATAATTTGGTTACTTGCGATTTAATATGATAGTCAATTTGATGAATCCTTTCTTCTTTTTCATAGCTTACTACCTCTTCATAAGGGTTTGCTTTTATGGTCTCTAATTGCTCAATTGCTAAATTTAAAGCTTCACTCTTTGCACGTGTTAAAAGAAAACGATTGCTGGTATTTCTAGTAACAAGATACATGGTGGTAAGTACAAAACAAAAGATAATCATAGCGACTAATAGTTCACTTACAAATACACCCTTTTTTGCCTCTTTTAAAGCTTTTCCATTTTTTTTAACAGATACAATAACCCCTATTGCAAAGAAAAGTATAACATAAAGAATTAACACAAGCGCAAGTTTTACAGTATATCCTAGTAAAAGGTACGCTATTAAAAACACAAATGCATTGACAAGCTCTAGTATAAAATAGGAATTGCTAATTTTATGAGAACAATACTTACATTTTCCTTTTCTTATAAGAAAGCTTATCAAAGGGATTAAATCCCAAAATGCAAGTTTATGCTTACAATTTGGGCAATAGGAATGTTTGATAATAATATCTTCTCCTCTTGGAATCCTATAAAAAGCAAGTGAGAAAAAGCTTCCAAACAAACTTCCCATGATCCACATTAAAGCCCCTATTACTCCACTAATGATTATTTCCATGCTTTCATCTCCGTCTAGCTTAAATACGACAAAGACATATATACTCCATGGCATATATGTCCTTTATTTTATTCTGGATTAGATACTACTAATGAAACAATACCATTTGTATCTACCATGAAATCTTTCAATCTTTCAGCTGAAATTCCTAGGTCTTCTGCTTTTAAAGTATATGGTGTATCTGATTCTTCAGCAATAGCAAATTGCTCTACGCCATTGATTTTCTTTTTGGTAATCATTTTGGAACTATCATTTGTGACACAAAATGTTAGTGTTCCATCTTCTAAAACACCGCCATCTTTAAAAGAAACAGGTTCTTTTGTATTATACATCATTTTGGTTAATAATGTATTGACAGCCGTTTGAACTGTTAGCTTATCTGTTGCATCTACACTTGTTTTACTTTCTCCTATCACATCCATTCCATCTTTTAAAGAAAGAACTACTGCAGAAGCAAGTATAATCATAACGATTACAGTAATGGCAAGAACTATTAAAGAAACACCTTTTTTTGATCCCATATTTTTTCCTCCTATCTCACACCTAATTTTAAGCCATTCATTTCTGAGCCCCACCAATTTGGTGTTTCCTCAAAATTAACTTTTATCATTCCTTCTTCTGTAACATACCAAGAAATATCTGAATAAGAAGATATATCTACATTAAATAATGTTTTTACATTATCATTTACCAATTTATAATAACTTACTTCATTTTCTTCTACTTTATCATTTGTATCAATCACAGAAACTAATACATTATCTTCATTATCTTTAATATCTACTAAATTCCCTTCACTATCCTCTGATTTTGCAGAAAGAATTTCTAATTTTGTATATGCTCCAAAAGTATCTGAATAGGTAGAGCCAAGATAATAAGATAAACCAGATTGTAAATCTTGTACATCATTTAGAAAACTTGCTTTCTTTTCTACATTTCCTACTCCATTTTTTCCAAATAAAACATATGCTCCTAATAATAGTAACAATGCTATTAATACAAATATAACTACGGTTTTACTTTTTTCTGACATTTTTTTCACTCCTTAAATTATCTTAATCTATACTAACTATTATTTCTAATAGATTAGAACTAATTTTCATTATAAAAAGGATTTTCATTTCCTGCTATATATTGATTCTTGATTTTAAATTCTTCTATATCCTCGGCAGTTACTTGATATTCATAAGATAAAGCTTCTTCTGAAATATCTTTAGTTGGAACAAACTGATAATCTTCTTTTTCAATATCCTCATAAGAATCCATTTGTGTTACAGAAACACTTTGTGGTAATATGAGCATAAAGACGATAACAGAAAATAAAGAAATCATACTAAATACGCCACTCATTAAAATTATATTTCTTTTATTCATGTGTTCCTCCTTATTTTAGAATAACAATATCTTTTACATCAAATGTAGCTTTAATTTGTGTTCCAGATACATATTCCATTTCTATGTTATCTAACTTAAAAGAAAGCTCACTATCACTTTCTAAATGAAAAATAAATTCAGCTACATCTGTATAACTACCTTCTACTTGAATTGTAAAAATAGAATCTTCTTTTGTTTCTTCAGAATTTAAAGAATTTCCTGGTTCTGCTACAACAATTTCTAAATGATTTGCTGAAGCATAATTTCCAAGTTTGATCCAAATATATTCTATGCTATATTTATCTTTTGCATTTAGCTCATTAATCATTGTGACTGTTTCAGGACTAATTGCCTCATATTTTGCTTTTTCTTGTTCAAATTCCTTTTTTAAGCTATTTAATTTATTTTCTAAAATGCTATACTTTGTACTTTCTAATTCTAAACTAGTTTCTGCAACTTTTACTTGCTCTTTCTTCTCTGCAATTTGTTTTAAGGAAAGAATAGACACATTTCCAAATTGTATTCCCTTCCATCCTGCAATTACCAAAAGACTTGTGATAAGAACAAATGTTACTAACACAACGCAATTTTTTATCTTATATGATTTGATCATGGCAACTCACCACCAATTTCTATTACGGTAACATTTCCATTTTTGACATCTTGAATGGTAACATTTTGTAAAGTGTTTTGTAATTTTATTTCAGATACAAAATATCCTAAATCCGCATAATCATCTGCTTGCGCTACAATTGTAATATGTTTATTATCATCTGAGCGAATAGAAATTAATGTTACCTTTTCTGGTATGATTTTCATAATATTTTGCAAGAATGAAGCCACATGATAAGTGGAAGCATTTTCTTTGGAATCTTGCATGATAGCATCTACTTTTTGATTGACCGCTGCATACTGATCTTTATTTTCTGTTATATAGTCAATATCGGAATGAATATTTGTAATATTTTCCCCAATGATTTCTAAGTTTTCATTTACATCTTTTACAATTTTATCTACCTGCTGGTTATAAAAAAAGCCAAAGACAGTATATACTACAAATACAAAAGAAACGAGTACACAAGCATAACTTAAAAATTTCGTATTTTTATTTAATTGTTTTACATTTTGATGTTCCAATGATCTTTTCTCATTTAACAAAAAATTATTTTTTCTATTCCCTAAAAGATGTTCATAAGAAAGTGTCATTGCCTCTAGTACTTCTACAATTTCAGCAAGATTTTTTTCTTCTCTTTTTACATCAACAAAAAATGGAAATAAATATTCACAAGATAGATCAAAGTAATCTTTGAGTAAAAGATCAAAGTTTCTAAACAAATTAATATTTCCTGCTAGATAAAGTTTTTGAACTTGGGTTTTATGTTTGGTTACAAAAGTAGAAATTTCTTTTAAAATATCTTGTAATACAGGTTCTATAATTCTTTCGATTTCTTCATCATTTACTTTTTGTTCATCCGCATAAACATTGATCTGCTTACAAGTTTCATATGCTTTTTGATAAGAGCCTAACTTTTCTTTTAACCTTTCAAAAATAGGAGTTAAGCCTTTTGAAAAAGAACGAATATCTACTATTTTCCCATCTACTACGGTAGTTGCAGTTGTATTTTCACCTATATCTAGCAATATATAATTTTCATCATTCTTTTTAATTAGATTAGACATTAACAAACTAGTTGGATAAATCCCCTCTATTTTATATGTCTTCTCTTTTATATTTTCTTGTATTTCTTCTTTTTTTATGATATCAATAACACCATTATTTTTCACCTTTGTGTCCGCTAACACATAAGTATACATATATTTTTCAGGTGATTTTGCATTTTTTTCACACCATGCTTCTAGTTCCGTATTTAATACTTGTTTTAGATAGCCTGGTTTTAAATGGTTTTCTAAAATATTAAAATTAAGATAATGATTATGGCAAGAATTGATAACAATAGGAATATTTTCAGAAGAAGTTTCTGAAATAATATTTGAAATTGCAATGTCTGTACTTATTTTTGCAAATCGAATACCATAATCCATTAGTGTTATATTTCCATTACTTACAGAAAGCTTAGCATATTTTAGTATACTATTTTCTAAATAAATTCCCAAACACTCAGCCATATATTTCCTCTTTTCCTCTTATGTACTACCACTAATATTGCTTATTAATGTGACTATAATATATCATAGATATGGCTTTTTTTCAATAGAAGATCAAATTGTCATACAAATGTAACATATTTGTAACTAATTTATAACGATAGACGTAAAGAAAGGGCTTTTAACTTTTGATCAATCTTTTCATAATCGGGTATATATGTTTTGACTAAGTTATAAAAAGCAGGACTATGATTTGGATAAACAATATGACATAGCTCATGAACAATAACTGCCTCTATCATAGAGTCCTCTAACATAGCAAGACGTAAGTTAAAATTTAATTTTTTAGTTTGGCTATTGCAAGAACCAAATCTTGTATAACTATCTCTAATACAAAAGGAGTCATAAGAAATACCTGTTTTTTGACTTAACTTTTCTAATTTTTCTCCTACTATTTTCTTTGTTTCCTGTTTCAAAAACTTTTTTAGTAAAAAAAGAATGTATTCTTCTCTTGATTCTATTTCATACCACTCTTTGGTAAGAAAAATATATAAAACATTATTTTCAATCTTTACCATATTTTTCATTCCTTCTGTTATTACCATATTATGTTCGATTCCATGGTATAGAAATGTTTCTTGGTGAAAAGCTTGATATTTTTGATAAAGCATTTCTTCATTTTTTTGAATCCATTCCAAAGCTTTTCTTTTACTTACATAGTAAGGTATCGTTACTTTTAAAACATGATCACGAAAAAATACCTTTAAACTCTTTGCATTTTTATATTTACAAATTACAATTGGAATCTTCTTTTCCTTTAATTTTATATATTCATATTCTTTTACCATGATCCAAATTATATCATAAAACACTCGTTTTTGCTAGAATAAAAAAGAAAAATCATGGATAAAAATATCCACGACTTTTCAGCATATTGTTTCAAAATATTATTTCAAATATTATTTCAAACATTATTTCAAATATTATTTCTTTTTATTTTTTCTAACAATTAGCACAACTATAACAATTCCAACTACTGCAACTATTGCAACGACTACATATACCCATACTTGTATATCCGATGTATCTATATCTACAACTTTATCTATTTTCTTAAATTTTGCTATAAATGTAATATCTTTAGTAACTACATACTCATTTGGATCTACTTCAACTTCTTCTCCATTTTCTACAATTACCCATTTATCAAATTCATATCCTTCATCTGGTACTGGTGTTGGTACTTTTTCTGGTGTTTCTCTATTCTTTACATATTCTTCTGTTTCTCCTTCTAGTTTTCCTCCTTCTTCTGTTTCATAGGTTACTTTATGCACTTTTTCTTCTCCTATTACTACTTTTGCTTGATAAATATCCGTTACAGACAACATATTATCTATATAGTCAGCTTCTCCTGTTCCTTCACTTTCTTCTATAGTTGCTACATATTTATCTTCATCCATATTTACAATCCCTGATTTTACAGAGGATACTATTGTTCTATCAGATGTAATTTCTGCATTTCTTATATCATAATGATCTGTAAAACTTACTGAATATGTCTCATTATTAAGTTTATTTCCATTTTCATCTACCTCATATATAGTATAATTTTTATTTTCATCATCATTTTCTACATTTATTTGTACACTTCCACTGCCATTTATCACTTCCAATTTTTCTACTTTAATAAGAGTATCATCTTCAAATAATCCTATATAATAGATTCCATCTATTCCTATTTTATCGACAATAATATTTTTTTCCTCTAAATGTTCAAAACCTAAATTTGGAGACTTTAACATAGCTATACTTCTCATATCTTCCACATAGCTCATAAATGGTAAAAATGACGTATATATCCCGCTACTTTTATGAGAATTTAATATTTCTTTCTGATGATTTATTACTTCATAATTTTTATAATATACATAAATTGGTTCTCCTTGATTTATAAAGCCTGATATATTATATTTCCAATAAATTGTATTTGTATCTTTTACATAAACATATTTTAAATTAACATTTTCAATAAATATTTTTATAATTTCTAACATATCATTTGGTGCATTTTCTATAATCTGCCATCTATCATTATTTTCATATTCTGATGAGAGCATAAATTCATCACTTAATTTTTGAGCATAAAGAGCCTCATCTCCAATATAAAAGGATGTAAAAGTTAATTGATTAACTCCAGTATTTCCTAATAAAATTTCTGCTTTTCCTGTATTTTGATCAATCCACTTTATTTTTTCTGTTGCATATGTATTAGGATTTCTATTTACATAATCTTCTTCTGAATATATTTTGTATACCATATTAATCTCATTATATTCATTTGGCTTTACTAAACCACTTAAATTTAAAATCTCAAAAGAAGTTAACTCGTCATTTCGTTCTATTAGATATATTCCACGAACCGCTCGATCATCTAAATTACAGAACATCCAAATATCCTCTTGCTTTAAATACTCAGGAAATATAACTTGAATTTGCTGATTTTCTATTAAATCAATGATCTGATAAGATTCTCCTAAATCAATTTGCTCTTCTTCTAAAGAAATAAAAGAAAATTTAATTTCTACATTTTGTAAAAGATCTTGTAAATATGCTAAATATTCTGTTGTCCCTTCTACTTTTATATTTATTACTGTACCTTTTGGAATCTTTAAGTCAAAATAATACTCATTACTTTCTTCTAAATCCTTAAAATATACTTCTTCTACCTGTGGCAACAATGTATTTCCTTCATAAATTCCATAATTGGGATAATAAAATCCTATAGATTTAGCTTGACTGGAACGTATTCCCATATATTTTATAATATTATTTTCATAACTTACTGCATATAACTGTATAGTCATAGCTAGATCCTCGTTAAAAAGAATAATTGATGGTTTTTCTTCTACAGGATTTTCTACTCTTAAGTTAATTTCTATTTTTTCCCTCTTACCTCAAATAAATATTCAGATTGTAAATCTTCTATTTTTATTTCTTTATAATATACAAATTCTCCATATCGAATTTCACTCTGTAATAAATTTTCATTTTCATAATAGTCAAAATACTTCATATATAGCTTTATATCTTCTGTTGGCACTTTTTCTAATTCATAGGTATAAATTTTATTTTCTTTTTGTATAAATTTTAGATATATATATTCATTTGAATTAGTTTTACCTGCCATAATAGAATCATCTTGTTCAAACATTAAAGAATATTCATTTAAAAATTCCTCATCTAATTGACTTATATCTAGTTTTATCGTTACTTTATCTATTGTATCTTCTATGGCATTTTGCTTATATATACTTCCAATGGTAATTACGGACATTGTTACAATTAAAAGTAACCATAGAAAAACAGTAATAATGGATACTTTTCGTTTTTTATTATCCTTCTTTTTCTCCTCGTCCATATATCTTTCTCCTTCCATTTATCTTTAGTTTTTGCATTTTTATGTTATTTATTCTTTTTTAACATAATTAGACTAAAACATAGTTTTGGGGATGTTTTTAAAACTATGTTGTGTGTGTGTGTGTGTGTGTGTAGTCCAATCATACTTTCAAAGTTTTTTGTTAACATAAACTTTTATACTTTTCTGCAATATTTCTATTACATCCGCATACTACCATTTTTATTTTATTTTTACAATGGACTTTTCAGCAAAAAATCATGGACTTTTATATATCCATGATTCTATTTTTTTATTATTGATTGTTTTCCAATAACCAGCTAATAATATTTTTATGAATAATTCCATTTTGAGAAAAATCTGTCTTATCTAAAGAAAGAACATATTTTGGATAATTATCATTTATTTCATCAAAAGCGCCAAATTCTCTATCAACTACTTTAGAATCTGATAGCAAGTATGTTACTTGAATATATATTTTTTCATTTGTTTTAGTAGCTATAAAGTCTATTTCTCCGTTTTTTAATTTTCCTATATAAACATTATATCCTCTTTCTAATAATTCATTATAAACAATATTTTCCAGTGCATAACATTTATTCATTTCATAATTATTATTCTTAATTTGTGCAATTCCTAAATCTGTCATATAGTATTTATTTAAAGTCTTTAATACACTTCTTCCATGAACATCATACCTATATATTTTTTTGATAATTAAAGCCTTACATAAAGCGTCTAGATAAAGATATAACGTACCTGTTGATATAAATTTCCCTTTATTCTTTAAAAAATTAATTATATTTTCTGCTGAAAATTCTCGACCAGTTGTATCTACTACATATTGTAACAAAAGATCAAATAAAATCGTATCTTTTAATCCTAATCTTTCTACAACATCTCTTAATATTATGGAATCAAATACGCTATAAAGATAATCTTTAATATTGTTTTCATCTTCAAACTGAGTTCTATTTGGAAGTCCACCCCACTTAACAAAATCCCAAAAAGTTTCTTCATTCATAGGATCTTTTTTTGTTAATTCTACAAATTCTTTATAACTTAATGGATAAATATGAAATAATACATATCTTCCAGATAAAACCGTAGATAATTCATTTGACAATAGTTTACTATTAGATCCTGTAATAAATATACTAATATTTTCTATGGAAGCTCTAAGTGAATTAATAACTTCCTCAAATTTTTCTACTTTTTGAATTTCATCTAAAAATATATAATATTTCTTCTGGTCTTTTATTTTTTCTTTTATGTATTGATTTAAAACTTTATAATCCTGCAAATTTTCGTATTCTATAAATTCAAAATTTATATAAATAATATGTTCCTCATCTACACCCTTTTCAGTTATTTCACTCATAATTTGTTTTAATATAACAGATTTTCCACATCTTCTAATTCCTACTAAAATTTTTACTAAATCACTATCATAAAATCCTCTAATTCTTGATAAATACATCTCTCTTTTTAACATTTCTACCACCTATTATTATTATAATCCTTTTTAACAATTTTATCAAGTTATTTCTCAAACGAGAAATAACTTTTGAATTATTGCGTTATATTTTTTAAATAAGAAATTATTTTCTAACTACCTAGTATTATTTTTCTATTATCATATGTTATTTTATAAAAAATATCATGGATTTTATTATAAAATTTACAAATGAACTTTACATATAAATCCATGATTCTTTTTTATTATTTTCTTATTTTATTTTTTCTAACAATTAGCACTACTACAACAATTCCAATTACTGCAACCATTACAACGACTACATATATCCATACTTGTATATCCGATGTATCTATATCTACGATTTTATCTATTTTCTTAAATTTTGCTATAAATGTAACATCCTTTGTTGGAACATAAGTGTTTGGATCTACTTCAATTTCTTCTCCATTTTCTACAATTATCCATTTATCAAATTCATATCCTTCATCTGGTACTGGTGTTGGTACTTTTTCTGGTGTTTCTCCATCTTTTACATATTCTTCTGTTTCTCCTTCTAGTTTTCCTCCTTCTTCTGTTTCATATGTTACTTTATGCACTTTTTCTTCCCCTATGGTTACTTTTACTTGATAAATATCCGTTACAGATAATACATTATCTACATAGTCAGCTTCTCCTGTTCCTTCACTTTCTTCTATGCTTGCTGTATATTTAGCAATAAGCTCATTTACTATTCCAGACTTTACAGAAGAAATAACCTGGTTATTGGAAGTTATATCTGTATTTCTTATATCATATTTATTTTCAAAATGTACAATATAACCTTCCTCTTCTATTTTGTTCCCGTTTTCATCTACTTCATATATTGTATAATTGATATTTTCATCATAATTTTCTAAATTTATTTGCACTGAACCAAATCCATTTACTATCTCTAATTTCTCCACTTTAGAAAGAACATTATCTTCAAATAGTCCTACATAATATACACCATCTTCGCCATTTTTTTCTATAGAAATGTTTCTTTCTTCTAAATGCTGAAATCCTAAATTTGGTGATTTTAATTCTGCATAAAAATTCCATGAATTACTCAAATCAGAATATTCTAATGGATAGATACCTGTACGTAATACACTTTCTTGATGAATTTTTAATATTTTTTCTTGATTATAACCTTCATCAAGATCTTGATAATATACATAAATTGGTTCACTTTGAGTTGTATAATCTGAAATATGATATCTCCAATAAATAGTATTTGTATTTTTTACATAAATATAATTTAAGTTTATATCCCTCTGGAATAATCTTACAATTTCTAATGGGCATCCAAAACTATTTGTTTCAGCTGATACAAGATCAAGAATTTTCCAATTTAAATGATTCTCATATTCTGCTGAAAGAACAAATTGATCATTTAATTCTAAAGTATAGATTGCTTCTTCACCTAAAGCAAATGACTCTGGTAAAAAGCGTAAATATGCTTGATTGCCTAATATAATTTCTGCTTTCCCTGTATTTGAATCAACCCATCTTATTTGTTCCGTCGCATATGTATTAGGATCTAATTGCAAATATTGGTTTTCTGACATTAATTTCATTACTAAATTAATCTCATCATATTCCTCTGGCTGTTCTAAATCTCTTACATCTATTATCTGATCGACATTAATAAGTCCTCCATTTTTCTCTAAAAATAATTGATAAAATCCATTATATCTAGATTTCAATCGTAAAAAAAGACATGATGAAATAGATCCATCAAATACAAATTCTGCTTCGTTATTTTCTAAATCAATATTTATTTCTTTTGGTTCTATAGGATATGAAGAATCAAAACCCTGATATATTTTTATATTTTCCGTATCTTTTTTTATTTCTTCTAACATCTCATCAATGAAAACATCAGACATTCCTTCTAATTTTAAACGTACAAATGATTTATCTTTTCTTTTTTCTTTAAAGAAATATTCATTACTTTGCGTTAATTCTTTAACATAAGATTCAGCAAATTTTTCTAGTTCTGCCTCGTGTTCAG
Organism: uncultured Clostridia bacterium; assembly: GCA_944386605.1. Classification (GTDB taxonomy): domain Bacteria; phylum Bacillota; class Clostridia; order TANB77; family CAG-465; genus CAG-465. The sequence goes on from CALXBS010000006.1 coordinate 53,946, forward strand.
AAATAGCACCTAAACTACCTATCACCACTATTTTACTTTGATTTGTCCTAATTCCTATATATCTTGCATTTCCATTTTCATAACTTACATTTACCATTGGATATATCAAATCCATAAACATAAGATCTGAAATATTCATGTCATTTAATTCTTTATTAAAAATAATTATATATGGTCTCTCTTCTTCTTTCTCTAAATTTTCTCCCTGTATAGTAATTTCTACTTTTTCACCTCTTGTCTCAAAGATATATTCTGCTTTTAATTCCTCTATCTTGATTTCTTTATAATAATAAAACATTTCATTATCTAATAGTACACCATTTTCATAATAATCAAAAGTTGGCAAATATAACTGAAAATCTTCGGCTGGTAATTCCTTTAACTCATAGGTATAAATCTTATCATTCTTTTCTATAAACTTCACATCATCCATTGTATCTCCAATAATTTGTCCTAAAAAATAATCTGACTCAATCACATCACTATATGCACTCAAAATTTCATCATCAATTTCACTCATATCTAATTTTATTGTTACTTTATCCACTGAATCTTCTACTGCATTTTGTCTTTGTATACTTCCAATGGTAATTACAGACATTGCTACAATTAATAATAACCATAAAAATACGGTTATAATAGATATTTTTCGCTTTTTCCTACTCTTTTTTTCTTCGTTCATATTCTTTCTCCTTCCATTTATCTTTAGTTTTTGCATTTTTATGTTATTTATTCTTTTTTGCACAATTAGACTACAACATAGTTTTTTGGAATGTTTTTAAAACTATGTTGTGTGTGTGTGTGTGTGTGTGTAGTCCAATCATACTTTCAAAGTTTTTTGTTAACATA
>CALXBS010000007.1 GCA_944386605.1 uncultured Clostridia bacterium
TTGTAAAGAAAAAGAAACAAAGAAGTAAAAGAATATAAAGGAAAAATGGTACAAAAAAGAGCCCTAAGGCTCTTTTTATGATTCTGTTACTTCTTCATTTTTTTCTTCCATAGGAATTTTTGCAATATTGATTACTTTTCCACCATCTGATGTTCTCATTAATGTAACACCTTGTGTATTTCTTCCTAAAACACTGATATCTTTTACATTAATTCTAATAACAATTCCTGTATCTGTAATCATCATAATATCGTCATCATCATTTACAATCTTAATACCAATAATATGTCCTGTTTTTTGTGTTGTTTTATATGTTAAAATTCCTTTTCCACTTCTATTTTGTCTTCTATATTCTTCAATTTCTGTTCTCTTTCCAAATCCATTTTCTGTAATTGCAAGAATATATCCATTTTCGTCCTTAATTGGTTCCATTCCAACAACTCTATCTTCATCTGAAAGTGTAATTCCTTTTACACCCATAGAAGTTCTTCCAACTGCTCTTACATCTTCTTCATTGAAACGAATAGATAAACCTTTTTGTGTTACCATAACAATGTCATTTGTACCATCTGTAAGTCTAACATCAATTAATTCATCATCTTCTTTTAGAGTAATTCCTTGGATTCCATTTTTTCTAATATTACTATATTCTGCAAGTTTTGTTTTCTTAATTAAGCCATTACGAGTTGCCATAAGGACATATAAATCATCTTCGTAATTTGTAACAGGAATAACAGCAGCAATTTTTTCACCCTGCGCTAATTGTAATAAATTTACAATAGCAGTTCCTTTAGCAGTCCTATTTGCTTCTGGTAATTCATAAGCTTTCAATCTAAAAGCACGTCCATTATTTGTAAAGAACATAATGTAATCATGTGTTGAAGTAACAAACAAATGCTCTACAAAATCTTCTTCACGTGTATTCATAGCAGTAAGACCTTTTCCACCACGTTTTTGGCTCCTATATACATCTGCTGAAATTCTTTTGATATATCCAAAATGCGTCATGGTTACAATATTAGTTTCTTCTTTAATGAGACTTTCAATATCAATTTCACCTTCACCATGAACAATTGCAGTTCTTCTTTCATCGCCATAAGTATTTTTAATATTTAGTAATTCTTCTTTAATAATATTTTTAACTAATTCTTCAGAAGCTAATACTTCTTTATAATATTTAATTTGCTCTAATAAAGCATTGTACTCATCTTCAATTTTTTCTCTTTGTAATCCTTGTAATGTTCTAAGTCTCATTTCAAGAATTGCATTTGCTTGTATTTCAGAAAGACCAAATGCTTCCATTAATTTAGCTTGTGCATCATCATAAGATTCTCTAATAATTTTTATAATTGCATCAATATTATCAATTGCAATTCTTAGTCCTTCTAAAATATGCAATCTAGCTTCTGCCTTGTTTAAATCAAACTGTGTTCTTCTTCTTACCACTGTTTCTCTATGTTTAATATATTCTGCTAGGATCTCATGTAATGTTAATACTTTAGGTTGACCATCTACCAAAGCAAGCATTAACATACTTTGTGTTGTTTGTAATTGTGTATGTTTATATAGCATATTTAAAACTACATTTGGATTTGCATCTCTTTTTAATTCAATTACAATTCTTAATCCTTCTCTATCAGACTCATCTCTTAAATCTGAAATTCCTTCAATGGTTTTAATTTGAGCTAACTTAGCAATATTTTCAATTAAAGCAGCCTTGTTTACTTGATATGGAATTTCTGTTACGATAATTCTATATCTTCCACGGTTGTCCTCTTCAATTTCAGCTTTTGCTCTTACACAAACTTTTCCTCTACCTGTTGTATAAGCATTTCGAATTCCTTCTTTTCCTATAATAATACCAGCAGTAGGAAAATCAGGCCCTTTAATATATGCCATTAACTCTTCATTTGTAATATCTGGATTCTCTAGCTGAGCAATTGTACCATTTATTACTTCTGTTAAATTATGAGTTGGAATATTACATGCCATACCAACTGCAATTCCATAAGAACCATTGATTAATAAGTTAGGTAATTTTGCTGGTAATACAGATGGTTCTTTTACTGTGCCATCATAGTTAGGAAGAAAATCAACTGTATCTTTGTCTAAATCATCTAACATTTCTAAAGAAATCTTATGTAGTTTAGCTTCTGTATACCTCATTGCAGCAGGTGGATCATTATCAATAGAACCAAAATTACCATGTCCATTTACCAAAGGATATCTTAAAGAGAAATCTTGTGATAAACGTACAAGTGCATCATAAATTGCGGCATCACCATGTGGGTGATAATTTCCCATAACGTCTCCCACAATACTAGCAGATTTTCTAAATGGTTTTTCTGGCCATAATGAAAGCTCATTCATAACGTATAAAATTCTTCTATGAACTGGTTTCATACCATCTCTAACATCTGGCAAAGCACGAGATACAATAACACTCATTGCATAATCTATATAAGATTTTTTCATTTCTTCTTCTATTTTTACAGGTACAATTTTTTGCGCCGATAAAAAGTTTTCATCATTAATGTCCATTCATTCATACCTCCATATTACCACCTTATTATACAAGAAAAAAAATAAAAAAGCAAGTCAAAATTATTGAATTTTCTCATAAATATGATATAATGTAAAAAATTGAAACAGTTGATTTTTTAGAGGTGTACTATATGAAATATAAGAATTATTATGAGATTTTGGGAGTAACTAGAAAGACTCCTATCGATGAAATAAAACTTAGCTATCGACAGTTGGCCAAAAAGTATCATCCTGATACTAATAAAACTCCAGAAGCTGAAGAAAAATTTAAAGACGTAAACGAAGCATATGCTACATTAACAAATGAAGAAAAAAGAAAAAAATATGACAAACAAGTTGCTAGACTTGGATATGGTTTTGTAAATACAGATTCAAGTTTATCTAACGTAAAATATGAATTTAAATCAGGAATCAATGCTTTTAATGATTTACTTACCACAATATTAGGATTTAAGAAAGAAAATAGCGAAGATGAAGCTGAAATTCTGCAAACTTTAGATAGTGAAGAAAAGAAAGATAAAAAGAAAGCTATTAAAGGAACCGATATTATCACTCATTTAAATGTTACTCTAGAAGAAGGTTATTTTGGAGTAGAAAAGAAAATTGCTATTAAAGCCTTTAAAACAGGTCTTAGAACTTTTTCTGTAAAAGTACCTGTTGGAATAAAAAGTGGGGATAAAATTCGTTTAGCTGCCTTAGGAAATCCTGGAAAAAACGGTGGAAAAAATGGTGATTTAATTATTAATGTAAAATTAATGGATGATTCAGAATTTAAACTAGATGGAGTTGACTTAGAAAAAGAAATTGAAATTACTCCTGCTATAGCGGCTTTAGGCGGAAAGTACAAACTTCAAGTAATGGATGAAAGACTTTTTGTTTCTTTACCAAAACATCTACGTGATGGTGAAATTGTTACGGTTCCAAACAAAGGATATATAGATGAAAATGGAGATCGTGGCAATCTAAATTTAAAAATACACATCGATATGCCTGTAGACATAACAGAAAAAGAAGAAGAACTTTATAAACAATTGCTTACACTAGAAAAAAGAAAAGATAATATTTATTTATAATTTAAAAGGGGCTTTTTTACAGTCCCCTTTTTAAATTGGATATTCATTTTTTAACTTTATTAACTCAATATTTGCATTCTTTGGAAATGCTTTTATATATTCTCTATCTGCTATTTTCTTCTTCAAATGAGACGCCAATATTCTTTTAACCTGACTATCTAATAAATCTTCGATAATTTCTCTTGTTCTTCCATGATAGCCAGCTAAACATCTTACTTTATTATTACACGGATTTCCTGAATCAATTAAAACACAATTTGCTTTTTCACAAAACTTTCTAACATCGCGCGAAGCGTATGCCATATCCGATGTATAAATAAAAATATGATCTTTCATACTTAGTTTCGTAGCATAAGATTCTCCCTTATGTTCTGTTAAGCAAAAAGAAAATTGACAATTTCCTATTTCAAAAAATGTATCTTCTTTGATTACATGAATATCAAATACTAACTTTAAAATATTCACATAAGAGAAAATCATACTTCTTTGAGGTAAGTAAACCTTTACCTTTTGTTTTAATTTTCCTTTTATTTTATAGCGTAATAAATAAAAAGATAAAGGAATTAATCCAGAAGAATGATCAATATGATTATGGGATATAATAATATAAGCATCCATAATATCTTGATTTTCTTTTCTTAATTCACTCAATAATTTTTTAAATGTTCCCATTCCTAAATCCAAAATAACAGGCACATGAAATCCTTTTATTAGATAACAAGAACAAGGAAAGTTTTTATAAAATTTCATATTAGGGGCATAATTTCCTATCACTTTTATTTTTAATTTAGAATCCATAATGATCCTCCTACAAAGTATTGTTCCCCAAATATAAATTTTTTTACCTTTTTTAAACAAAAAAGCTACAGTTTTTAAATAACCATAGCTTCAACACTTTTATTCTTCTTTCCTAACTCTAGTTTTACTCTATTTTCTTCTTTTATTTTTTCTATTTTGATACAACCATTTTCCATTTGAATGATTATTTTTATCATATTCACACCTCACTATAAAATATTATACCATATTTTATGTTTTATGTCAACTTTTTTGCTTGAATAAGCTTTTTCTTTAATCTTATATCTTCTCCAACAAATTTACAAATTGTAAAACTTCCGATTAGTCTTGACATAACTCTTTCATCATATTCTTTATATAAACTTTTTAATGAAAGATTGGTGGAAAATACCATCTTTTTATTTTTTAATAAACGGGTATTAATGATTTTAAATAATTCTGTGAATTTATGGTTATTCATACTTTCTGTTCCAAGATCATCAATAATTAAAAGATCAACATCAAAAATCTTATTATATTGTTCTTTCTCATTTCCAGTCTTACTATATGAAAAACGATAATCCATGATTTGATCCATTAAAATAGGGGCTGTCTGATATACCACTGTTTTTCCTTTTTTAATGACTTCTGCTGCAATACAATTTGCTAGAAATGTCTTTCCAAGACCAGTATTTCCAACAAATAATAAGTTTTTTTGATTGTGATCATCGATATGATTACAAAACTCTAATGCAATTTTTCGAATATTTTCTATATTTTCCATTGGAGATTTTTCAATTCCATATTTTTCTACATCTGCTACCTTTGAGTAAAAACCTATGTCAAAAGTATCGAAATTTTCTTCTGATAACTTATTAATATTTACTTGCTTATATGTTTCATTAATAACTGCCTGTGAGAAACAACTACAAATAGCATAGTTATTTTCATTCTTTACAATTCCTGTATCTTGACATCTTTCACAATCAAATTTTGGTTCAAAATCTTTTCTTGTTAAACCAATTTTATTTAATTCCCTGTCATATTTCTTATTTAGTTTATCTAATTTTATTGCTAAATTTTCTTGTTCTATTTGTTTGGTTACTTCATCTGCATTTAAAATAACTTTTGTTGTATTAAGTGCAAGTAAATTTATTTCATCTTCAATTTTACTTAAAACCGGATTTTCTAAATAAATTTTTTCTTTAAAACGTTTCGCAGTATCTATTTTTCTTTGTCTTTTTAAATCATACTCTCTCTTTATTTCTCTATATATACCACTATCCATTTTTTCACCTCACTTATAAGTTATCATAAAAAGTCTCAATATTATCATATTCACGTTGATCATAATCTTGATATTTTACTTTTGATTTTGATTGCATGCTTGGATTTTCCTTCTTTTCAGTTGCTACAGATTCTTTTTGAATATCTTCTAAAGTTTTATATCCTTTATCATGCCAGTTTTTTAAAATGCCATCTACATATTTTAAAGAAGGATTTGATTTTGCCACAGTTCTTTTTAAAGCTTCCTCTATAATATTAAAATCATATTGATAATCCTTTACCCACTTATCAATATATTGATCTTCATATTTTGTAAAATTTCTATTTAATCTTAAAGCTTTTAAAATCTTTTGCTTTATTTTACTTATTTTTTCATAGCTTTCTAAATATTCCTCTAATTGTTCAAAAGTTTTCACTCCGCCTTTATACCAATTCTCTGCTACTGCATATACATATTTTCTATTTAAAGCCTTTCTTTCTCTACAATAATGAAATAATGCGATCATAACATCACCAGAAAAAGAATAGTTTTTAAATAATGTTCCAATATCTGTATACCATCCTAATGACATAATTCCTTGGAAAAAACTTTCATTAATGGCAGAAGCTGCAGCCATTCGCATTTTTTCTAATTCTGACTGAACTCTATTTACCTTTGGTTCCATCTTAGGAATATATGACTTATTTACTTCTGCTTCTTTTAAATCATTCACTAAAAAGCCTTGTGATGTTTTGGTAATTAATTCTTCTGCCTGCAAAACATCTAGGCTATTTTTTATTTCAGCCTCTGTTACACAAAATCTTTTAGCTAAATCTGAATTTTCAATTTCTATTTGATTCTTTAAAGCAAATAAAATATAAAGGTATAACTTAATATCTAAACTTTGCAAAGAAACCATTTGATTTAAAATAAATAAGTCTGGAACGCTTGTATCACTTAATTCTAATTTATTTTTAGATGTAATTTTCATTTTTTATTCTCCTATAATAGACTTTTATGTCAGTTTATTATATCATTACTTTCTTTTTTTTACAATATATTTGTTTTGTTTATATATTTTGTTACATTTTTTTATAAATCTCTTATCTACATAAATTCCATTATCTAAATAAAACTTTATCATAATTAAGATGACATCAATGGCACTTTCCGAATGAATATGAATTACAAATATAGAAAGAAATGGAACCATTAAAAGAACAAAAATAATAAAACTTTTCTCGAAAACTAAATTTAGTTTTTCTAAAAGCATTAAAACTAACCAAAGATAAATCATAATAATCGATAATGACTTATAATCTATTATTCCTAACCATTTTTTACTACTTTTAAACAAATATGTTTTTTGTTCATTTACTTTCTTCATCGATTTTTTAGCCTTTCAAATATACCAGTAAAAAATGCACTAATAAAAGATGAAATTTTAGACATAAGATACAAACACCCTAAAACAATCACTTTATATATATCGCTATTTTTATCATCATATAAAATGGGTATTAAAATGATTAACTTAATAAATATTTCAATTAGTAAATTGATTAATAATGTACGAAACCAAATTTTAGAAAAAGATACTGTAGCAGGATCGTATAAACATAAGAAAGCAAATGGAGAAACAAGTATTAAAAATATAATTGTAACATAACGAATAGATAAAGTAATTAACAAAGAAATAGAAGCACCAGATAATATTCCTTTAATTAGCCCTGCTACACTAATAAAATCAGCACTATCCATTCCTTTGATATTCATAATTTCTTTTCCTAATAATTCAAAATTAATCGTTTGATTTACTGTAGAAAAACAAAATTTCGTAATTCCATCTGATAAAGAATCAAAAATTTCAAATAAAAACTTACAAATTTCATAGCTATTATTTACTAGTATCATCATAAACACAAATTTTCCTAAAAAATAATATACATTCTCCATTGAATCCCCATTATATAGAAAAATAAGCTGCTTTATAATATAAAATAGAACAAATAATAATAGTAATGTATTAGCTAACATAATCATCCCATTATTTTTTCCATTCATTAAATCTTTTAATGGTTCTTTGGCAAGAATGCTACTATTTACTTCTAAAATCTGATCAATTAAAGGAAAGACATCTCTTTGCAGTATCTTGAAAAACTTTTCTGATAAAACGTTAAAATTATTAATAATATCCATTATTTTACAATTGCTTCAACAAATTTTATAATCAAATTCAAGGATAAAATAATTGCATAACATACAATGGCGTTTACTATAATCTTTTTTCCCATTCGCATTTTCTCTTCATCACCAAAACTAAACTTTCTAATCAAAGCTCCTGCTGCAATAGCAACACCTGCTGCCGGAGTTGCTAGTTTTTCTAAATATCCCTGAATTTTTTTTAATGCTGAATTTAATTTATTTACTAATGTAGGATCTGTAGCTGCATAAAGATTACTACTAAGAAAAAACATTAATAGAATTAAAGTAATAGAAAAAAACATAACTTTTCGATTCATCGCATCACTCCCATCTTTTCAAATAACATTTTTTATATAACTTCATTTCCATTCCATCAGAAATAAGACAAACTGCTTGAAATGTATTTAATTGATAAGAGAAATAATTTTCATCTATTATATACTCTTTCTTTTCTGAAAAACTATAACTTTTTGATAAAGAAGAATGATAGCTCTTAAATTTATTTGAAAATATATTAAAATGAGTAAATTTTGGACTTTCTGTTACATTAGTTGTTTGATAACGCATTGTTTCTTTTCCTATCTGTTTAATCACTTCAGAAATGGTATAAGTATCATCATTTCTAAACCAAATTTTATTTACTAAATTTTGTATAATAATTTTAGCTGCATATTCATTTCTTAGTTTCTCAATTAAAGAGCTATAACTTTGCATACTAATAATATTAATACATTGATATTCTCTAGATAAAGAGAAAAAATGCCCATCTTCTATATTTGCTATTTCTTGATATTCATCACAAATAAAAAATACATTCTTTCGATTAAAACTTGTTGATAAAACTTGCTTTTGAAAATCTAATTTTAAATAAGTACAGATAATTTTAGAAATTGCTTGATTTTCCCCTATGTTAATGGATACAACATAAATATGATTATAAAAATTCAATTCATCACTTTTTTGACAAAAACAATCATACAATTTTTTATCTGAAACAAAGACACTAGTGATTCTTGTAATTTCTGATTTAATAATTCCTACTGTTCTATCATCTAACATTAAAAACTCATTTTTTATATTAGAAATAGCACTTCTTAAATTAAATAAATCATCTTCACCAAATTTTCCGTTTAAAATTTTTTCTTTTAACTCTGCAATTGTTTCTAATAAATACTCTTTTTCTGTTACTAAACGATGTATTTCATAAAAACTTACAATTTTATCATTTGCTCTTATCAAAACAATAAAATCTCTTAAAAAGTTTTCCACTTTATCCACCCAATAACTATCTGAATGCGACATATCAGATAAAAGTTCTAGTACTTTTCTCATACGATTTGCTAACTCATTAGCAGAGACATAAGGTTTGTCTAAAGGATTATATTTAAAATCAGAATCAATTGAAATTTTATATATGGTGTTTTCTAAACAAAATTTCCTTTTCATATCTAAGATTTCATTTATATAATTTCCTTTTACATCTATAACGAGCCCATTTAGTTGATATTTCATAAACTCTTTTGTAAAATTAGAAATAGCAGAGCTTGTTTTTCCACTTCCAATACTTCCTGTTATTAAGACATTCTGATATAACCCTTTTTCTTTTATAACGACTTCATTTTTAGCTTCATCTAACCCTACTTTAATAAATATTTGAGGATTCATTTCTTTAGGAATACATGATAAGGATCTTTTTTCAAAATACCAATTTACTATTTGGTATACAATACGAATTGTAACAATTGAAAAGAAAAAATAATATAATACTTTAAATAGAATAAAATTGTTACCTAAAAGAGAAGCTAAATCTAGCGTCTTAGAAAAAAATTGAAATGGTAAAAAATTTGTTTTGATAAAAGGATAGGTAAAAGCAAGCTTTACCAACAAAATAATAAAATATATGCTAAAAGTAACATATATTTTATTGGGTGATAAAATTTGATATACAAAATTTTTATTGAAAAAATATTTTAGAAAGAAAGTTTTATTTTGTTCTTCAAAGTTGCCAGTTATATTTTGCAGATCATTATTTACATACTTATCTAGTTTTGCACCATTACTATTTAGTATATAAAATTTGTCTACTAGAGAATATAACCAAAAGATAGAAAAAATAGAATAAAAAACAAATTCGATAACATATATCATATTAAATCTATCACCTGCTGACATTTTAACACGATAAAATAAAGAAAACAACAATTTTTCATATTTCTTACAAATATTGCTAAAAGTTCTCGTCATTCGACACAAATAATTGATAAAAATTGCATATTTTAAAAATTTCTATAAAATTTCACAAAAATTTCATTTTTTTAAAGAAACCTATTGACAATCTCCAAAAAATATTGTATTATATATGAGCAAGCGATATTACATGGAGATGGGCTATTAGCTCAGTTGGCAGAGCACTTGACTTTTAATCAAGTTGTCCGCAGTTCGAACCTGCGATAGCTCACCATGAAGTGGCCCGTTGGTCAATCGGTTAAGACATCGCCCTTTCACGGCGGAGTGAGGAGTTCGACTCTCCTACGGGTCACCATTAAATATTGTTTGTGCTGGAATAGCTCAGCTGGTAGAGCAACGGTCTTGTAAACCGTAGGTCCTCAGTTCAAATCTGAGTTTCAGCTCCATTAAAAATTGGTAAATCAAGCGACTTTCAAAGGTTGCTTGATTTTTTATTTTATAAATAATATCAAAAATTGTGGCGAATTTGTGGCGAAAGTTTTAACACTTTAAAATATTTCAGAACAACTTAAGGTAAATTTGCCTCTTTATAGAAGAATTAATAATATAAAAAAACCGGATAACTTTTTATTATCCAATTATATTTTTATCTTTTGTATTATCTGTAAAAAATCCATTCATTGTATTTGCTATTTCTTTAAAGCTATCATCAAAATAATGTGAATATATTTTATGTGTTGTGCTGACATTTGAATGACCAGCCCTTTTTGATATTAATTGAATAGGTATATTACTATTAGCCTGTAATGAAATTGATGTGTGCCTCAAAGCGTGAAAATTTATATATCTTAAATTATATTTCTTTATTATTTTAGTTAATATTTTTGAAGGTGTATCTGGGTGCATATCATAACCATAATCAGTTGTAAAAACTCTTTTACTATTGCCCCATTTACTACCTAAACGCATACGCATTAACAATTGATTTTTTTCATAAGCTTTTAATATCTTACAAGTTGTTTCAGATATATATATTTTTCTATTACTTGTTTTATTTTTAGGTTCCTTTTCATATATGCCTAATTCTTTTGAATATTGTGTAATCTTATTTATACTAATAGATGAATTATCTAAATCTATATCATTCCACGTTAAACCTGTTAACTCTCCTCGCCTTGCTCCTGTATCTAAAGCTAATAATATTACAGCTTGATATTTAATAGGCTCCAATTCAATAGCTTTTACAAGTTTATGTACTTCATCAGGAGTATAACATTGTAGTTCTTTTTCTTTAACTTTTATGTGTTCTACGTTCTCATTAGAATTATTTTCAATATATCCCCATTTTTTAGCACATACTAACATATTATTTATTATCTGATAATGATGTTTTATTGTTCTATCTGAAAAAGTTGTATTTTCCTTTAAATCTGTGTAAAAATCTTCTAATATTTTTGTGTTTAAGTTCTTTAACTTTATATGTCCTAATCCATTTACGATATTTTTACTATATAAAGCATAAGTACTATATGTTTTTGGTGCTAATTTATCCTTTTTAAACTTTAACCACTCAATAGATAAATCATTTACAGTCATTTTATTATTTATTAAAGAGGCTTTATTCATATACTTAGCCTTTATTTGATTTTCTCTTATTATAGCCTCTTTCTTTCCACCGTAAAAAGTTTCTGTATGCCTTATTTTCTTTTTTTTATTATATCCTAATACAACTTCTATTCTATATTTTTTTCCTTTTTCTATTTCTTTTATTGACATTTGTTGCTCTCCATTCTTTTTCAATTCGCATTAATTCATCTACTTTTTTTATCCTTAAAGAACCGTATATATCATTATATAATTCATTTATTGAAATTTTAAAACAGTCTGTTATAACCTCTATTAAATCATAAAATTTATGGCTTTCTTCTATAATTTGGTTCATAACTTCTGCAACCTTTACTCCTATACTATATTTTCCGTTTCCAATTAGTTCAATAATTAACTTATATTGGTTCATTATATAGTTTAATTTATCGTTTACATTTAATTCTCTATATATAATTCCTAATTTACTATAATCTAATTCACCTTGATTACTTTTATTTATATATTTATTAATATTTCTGTTTATAAAATCTAACCTTAAATTTTTTTCTTGAGATATTTTTTTTATTACACTTAAAGTATATCCTCTTATTTCCTGTTCTCTAAAAGAAAAGTATTCTATTTTTTTATTATTAGAATTATAACTATACTCAAATGTATCTGCAACAAACTCATCTCTAAAAGTATTTATAAGAGTATATTCTAAAAAATACTCAATAAATTCAGTAAAAATATATTCGTTCAATAAATCATCGAATAAATTATAATATTCGTTATTGATTCTCTTTATATTCTCAATAGATTTGTCAGTTAATTTTAATTCTTTGCCTATATTTAAATTTTCTTTTTTATAAGTTGTTATATTATCATCAATCAAATATTCTAATGTTACATCATAATATCTTGCTAATGCTAATAATACATCGCCTTGCGGTATTCTAGGAGCTTTTACGTTTTCATAATTTCTTATAGAACTAATAGCAACATTTATATTTTGTTTTTCCTTTAATTCTTCTATAAGCTTATTTTGAGATATTCCTTTTTCTTCTCTTAATTTACGTAGTTTTTCAGCTATATTCATTTTATCCCACCTTTAAATAAATGTTTCACATTTCTTTATGCAGTATGTGTATACATTTTTTTGTATACATATTGACAATGATACATTTTTATAGTATTATATTGTTGTAGTTATTATTATGTATCTAAATTAAGTATAATACAAATTTTTGTTCTAGTCAATAATAATAACAATAATTTATTATAAGGAGGTGTATAAAAGATGAAAGCAAATCAAGAACTAAGAACAAGAATAGAAGAAAATCATATCAGATATTGGCAAGTAGCCTATGAATATGGTATTGATGACACTGCATTTTCTAAAAAACTAAGAAGAGAATTACCAGAAGAAGAAAAAGAAAAAATCAATAAAATAATTGATAAGTTAATCAAAGAAAAAGAAGAAAAGAAATAAAGGAGGTAGATATTAATGTCAAAATTTTACAATGTAAGTACAGATGAGCAAGAAACAATAATTAATATAGATTATAAAGCTAAAAAATTAAAATGCTATACCAGCAGACAAAGTGTATATGACAGACTATTTAAAAAATTAGGTACCCCAACAAAAACATTTTATACAAATAAAAAAATAAGTGGAGCAAGTTGGAGTATCCCTTTTAAGGATAAAAAGAAAGCAAATATTATATTTTCAAAAACTATTGTTGTAGGTAATCTATAATATCCCCTTTTTAATTCAAAATACTATAACAGGATTAAGCATATAAAATTTAAATATAAAAATAGTATAAGATTATACCTTGACATATAAAGGTGTCTTAAAATGCGTTATAACCATCAAAAAAAGGAAGAGGTGTAAAAAATGGATATAATGAATGTAAAAGAATTAGCAAAATATTTAAAATGTTCTGAGTCAGTAATAAGAAACTTAATAAGAGATAATGCAATACCATATTTTAGAATAGGTTATCGAATTAACTTTAATAAAGAGGCAATAAATGAATGGATAAAAAATCAAGAAATAAAAAATATGAAACAACAATCAAAACCGAATGAAATAAAAAGTATTAAAACTGTAATTTAAAGAAATAGAGGTGTTTATATGTTAGATAAAAAATACAAGGCAATAAATCCCCATTTAAAAGCCTTGTAATGTATTACCAAATACACTAATATTATATAATGCCTCTTTAAAATTGTAAAGACTTTTATAGTAAACTTTACAATTTCAACGCATTAGCAAACAAATGTTTTGTGAAATGGTATGGAGGTAAAAAATGAAGATGAATAATTTAATAAATATAAATGAAAATCAGGAACCAGTTGTAAATGGTAGAGAATTGTATAAAGCATTAGAAATTAAAACAGATTATAAAGACTGGTTTCCTAGAATGTGTGAATATGGTTTCAATGAAAATCAAGATTACACTACAATAATTGAAGAAGTAGACGCTCAAAAAAGAGCGCGTACTTATGAACAAAGAAATCACATTTTAAGTTTAGATATGGCAAAAGAAATAGCTATGCTACAAAGAAATGAAAAAGGAAAAGAAGTAAGAAAATATTTTATACAAGTAGAAAAAGATTTCAATAGCCCAGAAAAAATAATGGCAAGAGCTTTAAAAATAGCAGAAGATAAAATAAATATATTACAATTAGACAACGCAAAATTAAATGAACAAAATCAATTAATGCAACCTAAAGCCTTTTACTTTGATGAATTAGTAAACAGAAACTTATTAACTAACTTTAGAGAAACAGCAAAAGAATTAAAAGTAAAAGAAAAAGACTTTATAAACTATTTGCTTGATAACAAATATATATTTAGAAATAAAAAAGGTAAATTAGAACCTTATGCGCATAAAAATAATGATTTATTTGAAGTTAAAGAGGCAATAAAAGGTAAATGGAGCGGTACACAAACATTAATAACCCCAAAGGGTAGAGAAACATTTAGACTATTACTTGACAATGTATCAAAAGGGGTGAGAAATAATGGATAATATAAGCAGTAAAAAAGCTTTTCAACTTTATTATGATAGTTACACATTATTTAAAAAACTAGGAAACACAAAAGCAGGAGACTTAATATTAGCTATTTTTGAATATGAAACTAAAGAAGTGCTTCCAAATTTTAAAGATGATATGGCACTAGATATAACTTTTGATGTAATAAAAGCATATTTAGATAGGAATAGAGAAAACTATAATAAAAAATGTGAAAAAAATAGAGAAAATATCAAAAAAAGATGGAGCAATAAAAATGATATTACTAATGATGAACAAATACAAAATGATACAACTGTATACGATCGTATACCATCGTATACAAATGGATACGAAACGATACGAAGCGATACCAAAAATACCGATAATGATAGTGATAAAGATAGTGATAATGATAATGATAATGATAATGATAATGATAGTGATAGTGGTAATGATAATGATAGTGATAAAAAAATAAAAAAGAAAAAAATAAAAAAAGAAAAAAGTTATAAAAAAGCATATCAAGACTACTCACAACGTAAATATGATAACTTAGATGACTTTTACGATAATATATGATTATTTAAAGAGGCAAAGAATGCCTCTTTATTAATAAAACACATAAAATTATCTTTTAAATCCACTTATATGCTTTTATCATAAAATTAAATCTACTTGAATATAAATCCAATAATAATCTAATTTTTATATAATGAATGGCTTATAGAAAGCTCAAAGTAAAGCGAAAGCTCTATAATTAAAAGAGAAAAAGTACGACAAAAATACGACAAAAATACGACAAAAAATATATGTGTATTCAAGTAACAATTTTTTAACAATAAAAATATAAATACAGTTCAATAAATATCAATTTTATAAGGGGTGAACTAAAATTGAACGATAAACAAGAAAAGTGTATAAATCTAATGATTACAACAATTAAAACTAAAAAGAAATTGCAAAAGAAATTGAAGTGTCTAAAAAGACCAATATGCGAATAGAAGAGTGATTAAGTTCTTTCTTGATTATACTTCTATATCACTTTTTATAAAAAATTATTTAACTTAGCAAAACTTAGCAAATTTATAAAATATTATTTAAATTTTCCCAACTAATTGGGAAAACAAAAAACTAAACTATAATGCTGACAATTGCTGACATTCAGGAATATATTTTAGAAAAAAATTTATTCTATCTATTTACTATAATGTATTCACCTTTTAATACCTCTTTATTTTTCAATAAGGATAATACACTATTTAAATATAAAAATTCTATATGCTTAACCTTGTTAGCGTATTTTAATCGTAAAATCGATTTTAATAATTAATATTAAGACATGTTTATATAAAAAGTTATTTAAAGAGGCAAAACCAAATTTAGTCTATAGTATTTTTTATTTCACTGATTCATCGATGACTAATCGTGGAATAGTCTCTCCTAAGTTCGGTACTTATGTCGAAAATAAAATATGATACCTTGAATATAAAAAATATATTAAAAAGGCTTATATAAATTCATAAATAATACAAAAAGATGACCTCAATACTAATGAAATCATCTTATTTTTTAATTAATGTTATTTTATATAATTAACTTCGAATAAATTTTAAATCTCAGTATTCTCAACATAATTAAATAGCATAGGTTTTCTGGTATATATTCTGGTAACTTACTAGAAAGTATTAAACTATATAATCCACTTTCATTTATTACTACCATTTTTCTGTTTTGTCTACCGTCGTGAAATGCGACGTCAGATATTTTATCTTCTTCATCAACATGTTGCAATGAAGCGTCTCTTGTATTTCTATATCCTAGTATAGAGGCTATATCATTCCCAACAAAATATGGTTGTCCATTTATTTCTTGTACTCTAACCTTTCCAAATTCTTTATTTTCAAATATTTTTAATTTATTATCCATTATTATATCCCCCTTAATATTAACTTTTTAAATTCATTATATATACTTATCCTTGTTATCCAATATACAACAGCTTGTATACTTATTAAAATCATTAAACTTGGTATATGTATTGTTACCATTTTTATTAAACACATTATTATTAAAATTATTCCTTCTAGTATTCCCATGTTTATTTTTCCTCCGAACTTTCTTCTTTTGATAAGTCATCCAAACTTTCTAAAACTTCATTCATTTTATAAAAAATTATATTTAATATATTTTGTGTATCTACATAAAGCTCCTGAGCTCTTGCTATTTGATAATAACTATCGCTTTTATTTTTGTCAGCATAATATAAATATACGTAATCTTTCTCTAGTAAATAATTTAATAGTTTACTTGCTGTACCTAATTGATACTTTATATCTTCTACTTTATCAATATCGACCATTTTTCTCATAATAAATCAACTCCTTTATATTAAATCTTTCAATAAATCTTCTGCCTCTTTAGATATAACATCTATATAATCACTTAATATATCTAAATATACAGACTCATTTTTTAAATATAATGATATATTACTATTTTCTGCCTCCATACTTAATTTAAAATTTTCATCCATCATTATATTAATTAATTCTTTTATTGTAGTTGATTTACTACTTATCTCTTGTAAACTATTTTCACTTATTACCTTGTTTTCATTTTTCATAAAAAATAACCTCCATTCATTTACTTGAACTTTGGCTCTTACTATGATACAATAAATTTGTAAGAGCTAAAATTCTTACTTGTTGAGATAATCTGTCAGTCGTCAAACTTAATCAGATTATCCCTTTTTTTATACTGATTTTTCTTCATCAGCTTCATAATATGTTATGATTATCTCTTCTAAATCTTCTTTAATTTTTAATGAAGAATCAAAGAATATATCAAGAAAGGTTTGAGTTATATGGTACTTTCCATTTGCTTTTCTAACTACTTTTCTTAATTCTAGATCCTTATTATTTGTAGTTTCAATCAATTCTCTTGTCGAATACTCTTGATTTATAAAATAAGTTAATAAATTATATATCAGCTTTACCTTTGAGCTTATTTTTTCTATATCTTTTATTTTTATATCTTTCATGTTTTACACCCCTCTTTCAGCTTCTTATTTAAATTAAAAATCAACTCTACATTTGAATTGTTAACTTCATACTTTAATTATATAGTATATATTTAAACTTGTCAATAGATTTTTTAAAAAAATGTTAAACTTTTTAATTAAAGAATTGATTTTTCAAACGATTAGTTATAAAATAATATTATAATAAAGAAAGGAATTGATAAAATGACAAATAAAGAACAGATACAAAGAGCTTTAGCAAGACGTAATATAACATTAACAGAATTATATAAACGTTTAAAAGAAAAATATAATAAAACTTACAGTTTTGCAAATTTAAGTAGTAAAATAAATCGTAATACTTTAAAAGATAGCGAAATACAAGAAATAGCAGACGTATTAAATTGTGATATACAATGGATAGATAAAGAAACAGGTGAAAGAATATAATTTATTCTATATAGTACATTATAATAGATTAAAGAGGCAAAATGGAGGTTTTTATGAATAAAAAAGACGAAATTGCAAACAATAATTTAATATATAAAGAAAGTATTGTTGTAAACAATTTACCAATAAATATAATATCAAATGACAATGAAAATGATTTTATATCTTTAACAGACTTGGCAAAATATAAGAATGCAGAATTTCCAAAGGACGTTATAAAAAATTGGATGCGTTCAAGAGCTACAATTGAGTTTTTAGGATTATGGGAAATGATGCATAACCCCAATTTTAGACCTGATGACTTTGATAAATATAAAAATGCTGCAGGAGAACATTCTTTTGTAATGACTCCTCAAAAATGGATAGAAAGTACTAACGCAATAGGTATTGTTTCACGTTCTGGTAATGGTGGTGGAACATATGCCCATAAAGATATAGCTTTTGAGTTTGCTAGTTGGTTGAGTCCTGAATTTAAATTATATGTAATAACAGACTATCAAAGATTAAAAAATGATGAGTCAAATAAATTGTCTTCAACTTGGAATATAAAAAGAGTTATATCAAAAACTAATTATAGATTGCAAACTGACGCAATTAAGAATAACTTAATACCTGAAAATGTATCTATTCAGCACCAAAGCATTACATATGCAAATGAAGCTGATTTATTAAATGTAGCTCTTTTTGGAAAAACAGCAAGAGAATGGAAAAAAGAAAATCCAAAAGCAAAAGGTAATATAAGAGATAATGCAACAATAACTCAATTAACAGTATTGTCTAATTTAGAAAGTTTTAATGCTCAATACATAAAAGAAGGTATATCTTCTAAAGAAAGGCTTATAAAATTAAATCAAATAGCAATAGAGCAATTAAGTATATTTAAAAATAATACAAATTTGTTAAAATTAGAAAGAGAAAAAAATCAAAAATTATTAAACTCTAAAAACGAAAATAATAAATAACATATATCTCAAAGGGGTCGATTTCGACCCCTTTGAAACTTGTACGAACTAACTAGAATTTATAAGACTTTATATTACTTCTTATAAAAAATATTTAATTTATGTGTCAGCAAAACTTAGCATTTTATATTATGAAAACTTGTCAAAACTTGACTTTTTATAAAAATATTTAAAGTTTTTTTGCTAAGAAAAATAAAAATCTAAAATACCCAAATAGTGCATTAATGTCCTATATTTAACATACCCTATTAAAATATCGACTTATTTTTTAACGGATATTCTATGCACTTAAACGTTTCCACTTAACGCCCTCCTTAGTAAGGCGTTTTCTACTTCATAATCTATTATTCCTTTTCCTTTTTTAAGGAGTCAGAAAAGTCAGGATATTTCTTCTTGTATTCATAAAATGTATTTTTACTTATATTCAAATTATATGATAAATAAGATTAACAAAGAAGTATATCTTTTTAAGGACTCGGAAAACTCGGGATACTATTAAACTGACAATTGCTTATATTAAATTTAATGCAAATTATTAAGAAATGTTAAGCTTCAAAACTGAAAAATATTAAGATTTATTCATTTAAAGAGGCAATAAATACAAAATAAGCAAGTAAAAAATTGGAAAGAAAAAAAGGCACAAAAAGAGCACCAAAAGAGCACTAAAATTATACAAAAACTATAGAAAAAGAAGCAAAAAAGAGCAAAAAAACAGTTGAAAAATTAAATCTTATCATTTCTAAGCATAAAAAAATATAATATATCTTATTATAATCTAAAATAATATGATTCCAAAAAGGATTTACATTCATTGCCACAAGTGGCAAGTTTCATTATAGTCTAAGATAATATGATTCTAAAACTAGTGAGTCAACAAAAAGCCAACAACTTTAAAGTTAATTAAATTTTTTGAACATATTTTAAAGTATAAAATCCATATAATATTTTATTAAAAAGCACTTCCAGACATTTTAAATAGGCAAAGAGCAAAAGCTTGAATAAACTCATATATAATTTAATTCATCATAAAATATTATGCAAGTATGATATATTATATATTTAGCTAATTTCTAAATAATTGATCTATATAAAATATATAAATTTAAAACCTACTAAATATTAATATAAAATATTGCTCAAAAATTGTGGCGAATTTGTGGCGAAAATTAAAATAAGTTATAATAAGGAAGATATTTATAAAATAAATAAAAATATCAAATATACTATTATAGGATAAGTTAGAACATATTAAGACAACATAAAACAACCCGCTTTTCACTCTTGTAAACCGTAGGTCCTCAGTTCAAATCTGAGTTTCAGCTCCATTAAAAATTGGTAAATCAAGTAACTTAAGGTTACTTGATTTTTTTATGATTAATAAAATTTCTATTATTATTTGCTATTTTTATATCAATCTCTTAATTTTTTCTAAATATTGAGCCTAATATACTTATATAGTTTTTTATCACTATTATCATTATTTCTTACATTCATAATTACTTAATATATCAATAAATTGTATTACTTATTTTTATAAACCAGCCATATTACAAGTAACATATATATAACCACATATTATATATACTAAACATATAACAAGATAAGTTCCTACACCCCATAAACTAATTTTTAAATATTCTATTGCTTTTTCATGATTTTTCTTCCAATTTACAAGTGTCAATATAATACCTATAATTGGTAATATATATGTAATAACTTTTAATCCCTTATTTTTTTCATATTTATTTGCATGTTTGATAATAAGTGCTAATCCTACTATAAAAATAAAAATTGGTAAAATAAATCTACAATAATATAAAAATACTAAAAAGTCAGACACTGGAAAAGGCTCAAGTATTTCACTTGAACTACCTGGCAAACTAGCAGATACAGCATATAAATTCATATATTTCACCTCCAATTTCTTTATAAGCTAATATAATAAGGATAATTTACCTATTATATTCATTATATAAAAAGTTTTTATATAATGCTATATTTTAATAGAATTTTAGAAAAAATTAGAAAAAAATTACTCATAAAAAACATATAACCAAAAATCAGGATGACTTCTTATCACCCCGATTTTAAAAATCTATTGATTATATTGATACATTTTTCCTTCTATTATTGAATATACTCCTCCATGATATTTTGTTTCTTCTATTATCTGATACTCTTTATTATATTCAATTGCCTCTTCAGAAGTTAATATTTCTTTTCTATCATTTAATTGATAAGCACAATATTTCCTATCCGTAGTTCCACACATAAGTATACCAGAATCTTCATATAATGTTACATCCCTATAGCTATTTATTTCAAGAATACTGTTTGCCTCCCTATCAATAATATATGTTTTATCGTCCATTTCTCCTATAAAATATTGATTTGAATACTTACCTGTTTCTTCATTTACTAATAGATCTATTTTTTCATAATTTTTTGCATCCATTAATTCTCCATTTGCTAGTA
The DNA here is from genome assembly GCA_944386605.1 of uncultured Clostridia bacterium. Taxonomy (GTDB): domain Bacteria; phylum Bacillota; class Clostridia; order TANB77; family CAG-465; genus CAG-465. The sequence goes on from CALXBS010000007.1 coordinate 21,574, forward strand.
CTCTATATGTTTTTCCATCTGTTGATAATAATAAATTACCTATATTTGATTTTTTACTATATGCAGTATCGTTTAAACTGTTTCCTTTTCCATCATATAAATATATTTCTACTTTAGATGTATAATTGATTAGTGCAACTACATCTTGTGAAGCATCCATGCCTAGACTAATAGCATTATAATTAATTTCTCTATTTTCTAAAGTAGTTACTTTCTCATTTTTATTATAAACATCTACATTTGTTCCATTCTGTATAAATATATAATCTTCTCCTATTACACAATCAGACAAAAGACTAAAGAATTCAGAGTCATATTCATATTCTGTTAAAGTTGTTCCATCCTTATACATTATTTTTACTTTATTATTAGTAGTAAGATATCCTAAATATCCATAATCACTTAAGTGATTGGTAATTTCTACACCTTCATATATGGATCTATACTTATTCCATGTAGTATCAGTTTCTATCAAACAATCTTTTAACTCAAGTACTTCATTTACTTGATCATCAAATGCATAAGTAACATTATGAGTTATATCTGTAACATAATTAAGACCAACTCCAACATTATCACTCTTAAAATGATATTTACATTCAAATTTATTTTTATCAATAATATACAAATCGCTATTATTAACCCAAATTACTACAAATTCTCTTGGACTTTCCCATATCTCTAGATCACTTGACATAAGATAATCTTCTGTTTCATGTAATACAACTCCAGTTGCAGTAATAATTTGTGTTACATTATCTTTTTTAGCTAAGTAAACGCCTTGAAAATCTAATTGACTAATATTATCATACAATACATCATTTATAGCATTTCCATTTAAATCTAATAAAGTATAATCACCATTAATTGCAATATAATTATATCCTGTATATATTATATTATTATAAGTACCATAATCTATTACAGTTTCTCCTTTATAATTGATTAATGCTGTTCTACCTTGTGTATCTTCCACTACTCCAGTTCCATAACTAAAATCGGTTTCTCTGCTATCATTAGATACTAATGATTTAAGATCAAGCATTTCTCCTTGTTTATTAAAATATATTTGTTCATCTTCATTAGGTTTATATAAGATTTTTTCTGGTATTGTACTTGTTGCTGTTCCTGATAAATTAGAATTTGGAGAATTAATATCCCCATCATTATTTTTATCTTTTCCATTAAAGATAAAAATACAAGCAATTCCTGCTGATACTATCACTATTACTGCAACCACAATTAATATAATAGTGACTAATGATAATCCTCTTTTGTTTCTTTTATTTTTCATTTGGCTCTCTCCTTATTATAAAAATATAAATAAACTTATGTTTTTACAGAATCATAATCACCTCTTTTCCATAACTTTATTAAAATATTACTTGATTTTTCATAACGATATTTTCTTAAATCTCATTTTTTTCTTTTAATTTTAATCTTCTCCATGCCTTCTTTTGACTAATGTGATATAGCTTATTATAATAAGAACGCCACATTTTCGTTACATTCTCCTCACTGTAATATTTAGCACAGTTAGAAGCCATTTTAACCGCCTTATTATAATATACCTTATCTTCTCTTAATTTCGTAATTTGATTTACAAATTCTTCTACATTATTTCCTTTTAAATAATAACCGTCTAATATTCCTTTATAAAGATCAATATCTCTTAACAAAATTGGCTTTTTACAATTGGCAGATTCTAAAATCGTCATAGGGAATAATTCTTCATAAGAAGCAAGAAACATGACATCAGCAATGTTATACAAATTATTCATATCTTCTCTTGGAATAATTCCTAAAAATTTAACATTTGGAGGTGGATCTTTCACAATTTCTTTTATCTGTTCATAACCATCTGAAATTTTCTTAAATGAAAAACCTCCAGCCCAAATAAATTGTACATCTGGCATTTTTTTCGCAACTTCAATAAAATCAAGAATTCCTTTTCTAATTTGAAGCTGACCAACACATAAGACCACAAATTTATCTTGATCAATTCCATATTTTTTCTTTACTTTATAAATTTTATCTTTTTTAATACTATGAAATCTCTTTTGTGATACATAATTAGGAATGTAAGTTATTTTTTCCCTTTTTATTCCATAGTCTACAAGCTTATCAATAAAAAACGGATTGACTACAATCAAATAATCCATACATTTATAAAAATCTATCACATATTTATAAAATACTTTTTTAGCAAATTTTGGTAAACGGATACTATTTTCAAGAGTTTCTGGTAAAAAATGAACATATCCGACTGTAACAGATTTTATCTTTGCAAAAGGTAAACTTAAAAAGTACCCTAAATTAACCGTATGATAATGCATAATATCAGCAAATCTTACCTTATTAATCATCAACTTGTAGGTATCACTTAAATTATTATTTACTAAACTTACAAGCTCCTCATATGCAGAAAGAACCCCTTGGCCTTTTACTGTATACGCTTTAGATTTCATATTGATTGTTCTTGTTTTGGTCATAAAAAGCATCTCCTTTGCCTTATTATACTATATAACGGATCAATTTTAAATAAATTAACGTATTTTTTATGAAAATTTATATAAAAATTCTTTTTCTTTTAGTAAAAACAATAATCATTTCTTTTTTGACATGATTCTTTTCTTATGGTAGAATAATATCGAATAAACTGTATAATACTACTTATTAAAAAGCATAGGAGTGAATGATATGCAAAAAGCCATAATTGTGGATGATAATTATCCATTTGTCGAACAACTTTATAATTACCTTTATCAAGAGAAACCAGAAAATATTGAAATTGTTAGAATTTTTTCAGATGGAAAACAAGCACTAGATTATTTATCCAAAAATTCTATCCAAATTCTTTTAGTTGATTTAAATTTACCAAAATTAAATGGTATTGAATTAATTGAAGAAGTGCATAAATTAAATCAAGATATTCATATTATCGTTATGTCTGGATATTTTCATTTAATTAAAACATTAAAGTCTAAAAACATTCCTATTGATAGTTATCTTTTAAAACCATTTAATATGAAAGAATTAATGACAGTTCTTAAAACCATTCAACAAACGCCCCATACGCAAATAGACATTATGCAATTATTAGATCATTTTTATTTTAATAAAAACCATATTGGCTATTTTTATATTATTGATTGTTTAGAATTTTGTTTAGAAAACCACTATGCTTCTATGCCATCTTCCAAAATTGTTTATCAATACATTGCTGAAAAGCATGGTTATAATAACTATTTAAAAATTGGATGGAATATAGATAAGTGTATTAAAATAATGAATGAACTTACAAGTGACGAGGTAAAACAAAAATTTTTTCACAACGCTCTTGTTCCATCTACCAAACATTTTATAAATGCCATGTTAAGAATTTTAAATGCGCAAAAAAGCAGCCTATTTTTGTAGGCTGTTTTATTATCCAGCAGTAGCTAAAGATAATCTTACATATACACAAATTGCAAAAACGATAAGCATAGCTACGTAAGTAATAATACCAAATAAACTAATTTTTAAATATTCAGTTGCTTCCTCACTGTCATTTTTTCTATTTACAAAGAATAATATAATTCCTATAACTGGTATTATAAAAGAAACAATTTTAAGAGCTTTATGGTTAGGATTTTGAATGCGTTTTAATGCAAACATCAAACCAATCACAAAAACAACTACAACTAAAATAAATTGAAAATAATAAAAATAATTCCAAAAATTTGGTGCTATTGTTCCTACTTCAGCTCCATTTGGAAGCTCTGCTGTCATCGCATATAAATTCATATATATCACCTCCCAATTTTTTATGGGCTAATATAATAAGTACAACTTACCTATTATATTCATTATATAAAAAGCTTTTATATAATACTATATTTTAGTCGAATTTTAGAAAAAATTAGAAAAAAGGTAAACTAGCTATAAATCAAATAATGTTCTTTCTATATTTTCCTTCCATTTAGCAAAAGCAGTTGGCAATGCATATGTTTTATCTAACTCATCTTTTTTAATCCAAATAAAAAGATCATTTTTGTTCTTTAATTCTATACGATATCCTTGCATTTCCCATGTAATATGTGTAAAAATATGCTTCTTTCTTCCAAGATTTGTTATTTTTTGTGATTCTAAATTCCATTTTTGCATTTGTTCTTTAATATCTTTTTCTTCCATAAAACCATCTATATTAATAAATTCATATAAATTTGCAAGAAGTCCAGTAGCAGGTCTTTGCAAAATTGCAATTTCATCTTGATAAACTAAGATAAAAATCGTTTTATCTTCTATTTTTCTTTTTGTTTTCTTAATTCTAACCGGAATAATATTTGTTAATTTTTCCTTCTTAGCGATACAATGATTACATAGCGGACATTTATCACAAAGTGGAGCAGCATTTGGTAGACAGATTCTTTCCCCTATTTCCATTAATCCCTCATTAAATAAATCCGCTTCTACAGGTATAATTTCTTTTAATAATTCAGTAATTTCTTGTTTGGTTTCTAAAAGTAAAATATCTTTTTTACTTCCTATAACTCTTGAAATTACTCTTAACACATTACCATCGACTGCCGGTACTCTTTCTAAAAAAGCGATTGAAGCAATTGCCCCAGCTGTATATTCTCCAATACCAGGAAGTTTTAATAGTTCCTCATAATTTTCAGGCATTTTCCCTTGATATTTTTCTACAATAATTTGTGCAGATTTTTTTAAATTTCTTGCTCTACTATAATATCCTAAACCTTCCCATAATTTTAATAATTTTTCTTCATCTACATTTGCCAAATCAACAATAGTAGGTAAATCTTTTAAAAAACGTTCATAATATTTTTTTACTGCTTCTATTCTTGTTTGTTGTAGCATAATTTCAGAAATCCAAATATGATATGGATTTTTATCTTCTCTCCAAGGTAAATCCCTTTTATTTTCTTGATACCAATTTATAATTAAAGGTGCTATTTCTTTCATTTAACTCACTCCAATTTTAAACATTATAAAACAGAGGACAAAAAATGACAATCTTTTTTGCAATAATTTTTAAAATATTTTCACTTTTCTATTTTCTTAATTTTTATTTTTCGATATAATAAATATAATAAGGGGGAAAATATGGCACTTACTTTACTATATTTAGCAATTGGATTTGTTTTTTTAATTATTGGTGCTGATCTTCTAGTAAGGGGATCTAGTGCAATTGCTAAAAGATTTCATATTCCAGATATTGTTATTGGACTTACCATTGTATGCATTGGAACATCTATGCCTGAAATTGTGATTACGATTAGTTCTGCTTTTAAAAATTATACAGAATTAATTGTTGGAAATGCCATTGGAAGTAATTTATGTAATTTAATGCTAATACTTGGTGTCGTTAGCTTTTTAAGACCTGTTAAAATTGAAAAAGAAATACAAAAAATTCACATTCCAATTTCTATCTTTTCCACTTTTTTTCTTTTATTAATAGGAAATGGACTTTTAGGAACAGAAAAATTTGTAATTACCAGATTAGATGGTGTAATTTTACTTATTTTATTTATCATTTATTTTTCTTATCCTATCGTATTGGCTATCCGTGATATCAAAAAGAACAAACAACAACTACAAAAAAAAGATAAAAATAATCTAAGTGTCATTACATCTTGTATTTTTATCATTGCAGGAATTGTTTTATTAAAATATGGTGGTGACTTCGTAGTAGATAATAGTGTTACAATTGCTCATCGTTTTGGAATTAGCGAACAAGTAATTGGATTAACTATTGTAGCAATTGGTACTGCAATGCCAGAATTAATTACTTCGATTATTGCAGCTATAAAAAAAGATACCAATCTTGCTATTGGAAATTTGATTGGATCATGTATGCTAAATTTATTATTAATTTTAGGACTAGGAGCTGTTATCACACCACTTTCTTTTGAACCTACTTTTAATTTTAGCATGATTTTATTATTAATTACATGTTGTGCTATTTTAATTTTTAATTATGTAGGTAAAAAAAGAACAATCACAAGACTCGAAGGAGTCTCATTAATTGTCGCTTTTATTTTTTATATTGTTCACCTTGTAATAACTGGTTAAGCAGAGATTTTTTCTCTGTTTTTTATTTTCTATTCTCTTGAATATATTGTAATATTTCTTCCGAATAATTAAATATAAGACCATCACTTTGTTTTTCAGCAAATTTTAATTCTTCCAAATTTTGTATTGTCCATAAAAATAATTTTCTATTTTTTCTTTTTGTTTTTAAATATATTTTTTCATTAAAATATTTTATATCATAAGCAATAAAATGTGGTTTTGTAAAAATATTAAATAACATATGAGATAAAACAAACTGTAATGCTTTACTATTAATATCATCAATTTTTTTAGTACAAAGCTGTCCTCTAACAATAGATTTTGCATGTCTTTTAAAATATAATAAACTTAATGGATTAAAGGACTCAATAAAATAATTGCCCGAATAATTTTTTAAAACCTTTAATAAATTTTCTTCTAACTTTCCAACTTTTCCTTTATTTTTTATTTCTATAATTAATAATACTTTTCCATTAATTAATTTTAATACTTCCTCCAATGTTGGAATTTTTTCTTGTGTAGAGAATAAATACAACTTTTTTAGATCCTCTAAAGCAGATTCTTCTACTATTAAATCTTTCCCAGTAATTCTTTTTAAATGATGATCATGAACCACTACTAACTTTTCATCTTTTGTTAAATGAACATCTAATTCAATAGCAAGTCCATATTTTAATGCATTTTCAAAAGCCATCAAAGAATTTTCTGGGATTTTTTGATCTTTTGTAAACAAACCTCTATGTGCAACATAACGATCATTCATTTCCATTTTCCTCACCTATTGCATTTACAATTTTTATATAATCTTGAATAGTTAATTCTTCAGCACGAGTATTTAAAGAATATCCAAGTTTTTCTAGTAATTGATTTAATTCTTCTTTTGTCATATTTCTAAAATGTTTTGATTCTAAAGAATTAACAATCTTTTTTCTTCTTTGTGCAAAAGCACTATGAATGAATTCAAAAAATAACTTCTCTTCTTTTACATCATATTTTTTATTTTTTACTAATTTAATCACTGCAGAAGTTACTTCGGGTTTAGGTATAAAACTATCATTTGGTACCAAAAAGCAAATATTTGCATCTGATAAATAATCTACCATTAACGTTAATATTCCATACTCTTTACTTTTATTTTTAGCTACCATTCTTTCTGCTACTTCTTTTTGTATCATTACAATAATTTCATTAATTCGTTTAGATTCTTGCAATAATTTAAATAAAATTGGAGTTGTAATATAATAAGGTAAATTAGCAACCACTTTTACTTTTTGAAATTTTTTATTAAGTTCTTTTTCTACTTTTTCGATAAAATCATCTATATTAATTTTTAAAATATCTTCATTTATTAATTTATAATTATGAAAATTTGAAAATCTATTTTTTAATATAAATTCCATTTTAGGATCAATTTCTATTAAAATAGCATAATTTGATTTTTTCAAAATATATTCTGTTAAATTTCCAAGTCCTGGACCAATTTCTAGAATTAAATCATTTTCTTGAATATCCGCTACTTCTACTATTTTTTCTAAAATAGAATCATCAATTAAAAAATTTTGACCAAATTTTTTGTTTGCTTTTATATTATATTCATTTATTATTTTTCTTGTTTTTTCTAAAGTATTCATTTTTTTCTCCTAAAAAATAATTGCCAGCTTCATAACTGACAATCTTTATTTTATAATCCGCCATTTGCAATTAAATTTGCTCTATGGTTTAAAACTGAATTTGCATATGGATTATTTGAAATTCTACCATTATATGCATTTAATGCCGTTACAGTATCGCCATACATATTTAAATAATTCGATAATAAATAAGCACCAGCCATCATATTTTCATATGGATTTAAGAAATCACTAATTCCTAAAATATTACTTAATGAACTATGATTTCCAATATATATTTGACAAAGTCCATAAGAATTACCACCACCAATTGCTGTTGGGGTATATCTACTTTCTTGATACATCACTGCTAAAAATAATTCATAATCAAATCCATATTGTTGTGACAAATTATAGGCAAATTGTTGTTGCTCTACTGGTAAAGTAATATTATATTCTCTAAAATTTCCATCTACTTGCACTGCTGCAATTGAATTAATTGTTGAACTTCTTGAAACAGTTACTCTTGTCCCTACTTCAATTACTCTATTTTTAGCCTCTGTGATAACTTCTGAGTCAACTTGTGCTCTATTAATCTCACCATTTTGATTATATCTAACAATATAACTTGTTGTTTTCTTTCCTTCTTCACCTTCAGAAACAACATTACTTGTTCCTTGGTCTATTTCTGGATTATCTTTTGTTTCTTCTGTAAATGGTATGGTTTCGATAACTTCTTCATATTTAGCTACCATCGGAATATAGTCATTTTTCATGCTATCAATATCTAGTTTTGCTAAATCTTGACTTGCATAAATTGTAATTTGCATACCGTCTACGATTTTATTTGTTTTTCCTGGTGATACTAAAGTATCATCATCTAAGTAAATTTTGTTTTGTATTAAGAAACTATCAATTGAAGACGCAAGTGTTCTAACAGTTTTTTCGCTACCAAAGTAGTTTAAAGTTACTGTTTTAATTTGTGTAGTGATAGATATTAAACCTGCAGTTACAAAGAATAAAACAATACAAACTACGGTTAATACTTTTCTTAATACATGCACAATATTGTCTTTCACAAATATTCCTCCTAATCCTTTCTAGACAGTGTCTATTATACTATAATTCTTATGCATTGTCAATTTTTCTATACCTTTGCTTATGGAAAAAAAGACATAAAACTTTTAAAAATGCTTGATATTTCCACACTTAAATTCTTATATATTATTTACGTTACACTTTTTTGTTACAAATTTATTCCTTTTAAAATATATTTTCTTGAAAATAAAATAAATTGTGTTATAATTTTTATATTATAAAAAAATTATTTTTTAATAATTTAAATAATGAAGAAAGGATTGAAAAAATATGAAAATACGAGGCTTTGAAGTATGCAAGGGATATGAAAACAGTAAAATTCATTTACCAGAAAGAAAAACCAAAAATTCTGTATGCTATGACATTGAGTGTGCAGAAGATACTGTTATTCCTTCGATATGGAAAACCATTTTTGAAAATTTTAAAATATTTTTAAGTGGTTCCAAAAATTATTTAGAAATAAAACCTACCTTTGTTCCTACTGGCTTAAAATCCTATTTTCAAGAAGATGAAGTATTATTACTTGCTAATAAAAGTTCATTTCCATTAAAAAAAGGACTTGTTAGTGCAAACAGTCTACGGAATTATAGAAAGTGATTATTATGAAAATGAAACAAATGATGGCCACCTTATGTTTATTTACTACAATTTTTTCCCAACAGATACAATTATTAAAAAGGAAGAAGCATGTGGACAGGCATATTTTCAAAAATTTTTAAAAGCAGATAACGATTTAGCAACTGGTATTAGAAAAGGTGGGTTTGGTAGCACATCTATCAATTAAATAAAATAAAAGGAGAAAAAATATGAAAATAGCAATTATTTCAGATATTCATAGTAATTTAGAAGCTTTAAAAGCAACGCTTAGAGATATTTACACAAAAGATGTAGAAAAAATTATTTGTCTTGGAGATATTATTGCAAAGGGACATCATCCTAAAGAATGCCTTCAACTCGTTCAAGAAAATTGTGATATTGTTTTACAAGGAAATTGTGATAAAGTGTTTTCAACAGGAGTTTTCTATGGAACCCCTACAGAACAAGATAAAGAAAGGCTTGTTTGGAATCAGTCTTTTTTAAATGATCAAGATAAAGAATTTTTAGCTACTCGACCTTTTAGTCATGAATTTTATATGAGTGGTAGCTTAGTAAGACTATTTCATGCCACCCCTATCTCTGATCATACACCTGTTATTGCACAAGATAGCCTTGAAACAAAATATCAAATGTTTTTACCAAGTGAAAATACTTCTTCACAAAAAACAGCAGATGTAGTTATCTACGGGCATATTCACCATCAATATATGGATCTTTTGTATAATAAAACAATTATCAATGTTGGAAGCGTTGGAAACTCTTTTAATGTTATTCGAAATCCTCAAAAAGATAGTCCTGTTTTAGAAACTACAAAAGCGTGTTATGTCATTATAGAGGGAGATTATGGTAATACGAATTATACCCAAGATATTTCTTTCCAGTTTGTCAAAGTGCCTTATTCTATTGACAAGGAATTAGAAGATATTGATAAAAATTTAGAAAAAGATAATTACCTTTTTGAAATAAGGAATGGAAAATATCGTAATATGCAAAAAATTAATGATAATTTTTCCAGACTAGGAGTAGATGTATCTAAAATTTAAGCAAAAAAATAAACCTAAATTGTTTTTTAATTTAGGTTTATTTTCATTTTAATTTATTTTTTATATATTTTCATTTCTAATTGTATCTACAATATTTAATTTTTCTGCTTTTTTCAAAGAATATCTCATGGTGCACCATACAATTAAAATTACAAAAATAATACTAATTAAAATTGCATTATATGGTAAATGATATGGCATTTCTATGCTATATAACATTGTTTGATACATAGCATAAGATAAAATACATCCAATAGGAATTCCATATAATAATGCTTTTAATCCATAAAAAATACTTTCAAAATTAATCATTTTTCTAAACTCTTTATCCGTCATTCCTATTGATTTTAATACTGCAAATTCTCGATGTCTTAAACTCATATTCGTTGTAATGGTATTAAATATATTTGTAATTCCGATTAAAGAAATAACCGTAATAAATCCATAAAGGAAAATAGAAATTACAAGTATAATTGCATTTTCTTGTCTTACACTTTCATCAATATTATTAATTGTATTAGATACATAAGAAGGTAATTTTTCAATATCTTTTTCAAGTTGCGTAGCATTACTACTATCTATATATACTCCATCAAACCTATAATCAAATTTTTCCATATATTCATCAGATATAATAATAATTGGCATTTGACTATATACAGATTGTGATGTAATACTAAATGGATATTGATCCGTTCTTTTTCCGATTTGAATTTGATGTTTTTCTCGTTCTTCTGTTTCATTATTATACATTTCAACTTCTAAAAATTCTCCTTCTTTTATATTCATAAATTGAAATAATTTACGTTTTACAGCTCCATTTTCATCTTCATAAGTTGTCATTCCTTGATCAATTAAAATACCTTTTTCTTTATACTCAGTAGCATTTAATCCTAATTTATTTAAGTATTCCTGATAAGTTGCATTATCAAATGAAATTACCATCACACCAAATGTATCTCCTAGCTTTCTTTCGCCATTTTCATCATAATAATAGCCACTTGTTTCTGTTGCTTCTGGTGTAAAATATTTTTCTATACTAAAAGCAGATGATTTTTCTTTTCTAATTGCATATTTCGTAATATTAGGTAATTTTATAATATCTTGATAATATGCTTCCATTTCTTCATTATCTTCTGGACCACTTCGATTATATATATAAATATTATAATCTAAATTTTCATAATAAACATTCCCCATCAAAAAGCCAAAATCAACAAATGTATTTAAAGAAATAAAAACAATAATACTTAAGGCAATGGATAAAATAGTAGTTCTATATTTCTTTTTGCTACGTTTTAAATTTTTTAATGCAATTTCTCCTTCAATTCCAAATAATTTTCTAGATAGTTTTGAAATTTTTAACTTTTTACTTTTCACTTTAATATCATTATTAGAACGAATTGCTTCAAGTGGTGATATTTTAGCAACTTTTCTAGCGGGTAAATAACTAGATAAGAAAATAGTAATAGCAGATATGAAAATTGTAATTACAATTGCTATAGGCGAGATTGCAAGGACTAACTCAATACTACCAAGAAGATCTCCTAATATTCCATTTACAACTAATAATAAAATATATATTGCAAAAATACCTGAAACAATACCAATTGGTATTGCAATTAATCCCAAAATAAATCCTTCAAATAATACATTCTTTTTTATTTGTTTAGAAGTTGCTCCAACACTAGCTAGCATTCCATATTGTCTAAATCTTTCTGTTATAGAAATACTAAAACTATTTCTAATAACAAAAACAGATGTAACAACAATAATTCCTATAATAATAGCAGATAAAGAATAAAGTGTTGAATTAATAGCGCTATTTTGTGTCATACCAGAATATCTTAAAACTTCATAATTTAGTTTAAATTCATATTTTGGTGTATATCCTTCTGCTAGAATTTCAGGCATGCCAAGTATTTCAGCAGTCAAATTATATGTATCATAAACATTTTTAAATGACACGAAAATATTTACATTTTCTTTTAATATTTGATCCATATGAGAAATAATCGTATAACCAGGCGCACTATAGCTCTCAAAATTTGGTCTTTCCATAATTCCTACTATTGTATATTCTTTTGTAAATAAAGGATCAATATACTCTGTTATCTCTCCTGTCTCCTCTTCATCCTTTAAAGAATTATACGGATTACCTTGATCTAACTCATGACCACTATCCATTCTTTTTCCAACATCCAGTGTTATTTTTTGACCAACAGATAATTTTACTCCTCCATCTGTTATAATATGTTGTGATATAACAATTTCATCTTCATTTTGAGGTAACCTTCCTTCTACCAAATGAACTGCTAAATTATTGAGAGCTTCGTCATCAAATTCCATTAAATATACATATGGTTTATATTCGTTTTCACTATTTTCTAGTTTTGCATACCCTATATCTTGCGTTAACATTATTTTTTCTATTCCCACATGATTTTTAAAATATTTTTGATCCTCTACTGGAACATTTTGAAATTCTGTATGATAATTTCCATGTGTATATTGTGCTTCTGCATAAAGTGCGCTTTGAAAACTAGTAACTAACGTAGTAACACCACAAATTAAAGCACAAGATAAAATAATTCCAATAATAGTTACTAATGTTCTTTTTTTATTTAATAAAAGGCTTCTAATTGTAAGCTTATTTAAAATATTCATACTTACCCATTCCTTTCATCGCTTATAATTTTACCATCTTCTATTGTGATAATTCGATCTGCTTCTAATGCAATATTTTCATCATGTGTAATCATAATCAAAGTTTGATTATATTTTTTATTCGATAATTTTAATAACTCAATGATTTCTTTGGAAGATTTACTATCTAAATTCCCAGTTGGTTCATCTGCAAGCATAATTGCTGGACGATTAACAACCGCTCTTCCTATTGATACTCTTTGTTGTTGCCCACCAGATAATTCATTTGGTAAATGCGATCTTCTATTTTCAATTCCTAATGTTTTTAACAAATCGTCCATTACTTTTTTGTCTACTTCTTTTCCATCTAATCTACAAGGTAAAGCGATATTTTCTTCTGCATTTAATATTGGAATCAAATTATAGAATTGATAAATTAATCCTACTTGTCTACGTCTAAAAATTGCTAATTCATCATTATTTAAGCTATAAATATCTGTTCCTTCTATAAAAACTTTTCCACTACTTGGTCTATCTACGCCACCTAACATATGCAGTAAAGTAGATTTTCCGCTACCACTAGCTCCTACTATTGCTACAAATTCACCTTTTTCAACTGAAAAAGATATATGATCTAAAGCAACCACTTTTGTATTTTTTGCTCCATACTCTTTTGTTAAATTTTCTACTCTTAAAATTTCCATTCTTTTATCCTCCTTTTATTTTTATTATATCATCCTAACCTTAAATTTAAGTGACTTTTTTAATGACAATTTTGTCACTAAAAAAGATAATGTTTTAACATCAAAAACATTACCTTTTTTCTATATACTTTTTACTTTATAAAATTTAATTATAAATAAAGTATATACACCTTTTTTACTTTTTACACGAATGTCTCCATTTTGATTTTCTACAATACTTTTTACAAAAGAAAGCCCAAGTCCCAAGCTATTTGATTTCGCATTTTTGGCTTTATAAAATCGTTCAAAAATGTGTTTTATATCTTTTGTATCAATTCCTTCACCATCATCTTTAACACTTATTTCTACAAATAGATCATTCTCTGTTACTTTTACTTCTATATTTTTCGCTTCATGTTCTATTGCGTTTTTAAATAAATTATTAATAGCCTCTAAAGTCCAATACTTATCACAATTTAATTTTATATGCTCATCACAATCTATTTTGATTGTAACCTGATTAATTTCTGTAAGTACACTAAATGTATCTTTAGCTTCTTGTAATAACTTATTTAAATCAATATTTTCTTGTTTTAAATGCAAAGTTTTAGAATCTAACTTTGCTAAATTTAAAACATTTTTGATTAACCAATCAATTTTTATAAGTTCTTTATTCATGCTTTCTAAAAATTCTTTTCTTTTTTCTACTGGTAAATTCTCATCATATAATAAATCATTTAATAAATATAAAGAGGTAAGTGGTGTTTTTAATTGATGAGAAATATCTGCTAGTAACTTTTCTGTTCTTTTTTTATCTTGTAACAATAATTCATTTTTTTCTTTTAACATAATTGTCATATCATAAATTTGATTTCTTAAAATACTTAACTCTGACTCATCATTTTCATGTATATCTAATGTATAATTTCCTTTTAATATTTCTTTTGTATATAAATTAATAGTATTAATTTTCTGATCTTGCCTATTAACAAATTTCCAAATGAAAATAATAATAACTATTAAAAAAATACTAGTAGGAATAAAAATAATTAAAAAATTTCGGCTTAAAAAATTCATACCATAAGAAGTAACAGAAATATTTTCCACATTAATTCCATAGGATTGTAAAATATCTTGTGAAGAATGCCCAGAAATATCTTTATGGAAAATATCCTTGATCACCTCTTCTTCTAATTCTGGATATTTTTCATGAATATTTTCCATGATAATACTACTTATTTGATACAAATCATTTTGATACAATTGATTTTGTAATACAACCGCAACTCCTATTATAACAAAAAATATAATACCTAGCACTCCTATTTTTAGTAATAATTTATCTCTATCCAAATTTTTAAATTTCATACTTAATCTCCTATTTTATAGCCTAGTCCACGAATGGTTAAAATAATTTGTGGATTGTTAGGATCTATTTCAATTTTTTCTCTTAAACGTTTAATATATACGGATAAAGTATTGTCATTTACAAATTCTTCAGATACATCCCAAATACTTGCTAAAATTTTTTCCCTACTTAATATTTTTCCTTTATTTTCTAATAAAACCAATAATAATTTATATTCTAAACTTGTTAAAAACACAATTTCATCATCTTTATATACTTTTGCTTGTTTTACATTTATTTTCAAATTTTTATAAATAATTTCTTCTGTAGAAGAAGAACATCTTCTTAAAACTGCTTTTATTCTTGATAACAACTCACGAGCTCTAAAAGGCTTTGTAATATAATCATCTGCGCCCATTTCCAAACCTCTTACCACATTGATTTCCTCATCTAATGCTGTTAAGAAAATAATTGGAATGTTGGTTAATTTTTTTATCTGATGAAATAAATCAAATCCATTTTCATTGCCAAGCGTAATATCTAATAAAATTAAATCAATTACATTTTCTTTTATAATATTTAAACTTTTTTCTTCATTATCTGCAGTAAAAATTTGAAATCCTTCATTTTCTAAATAATATTTTATACTACTAGCTATTACACTATCATCTTCTATCAATAATACACTGCTCATATCATCACCAACATTATTATATATCATTTTTAAGATTTTGTCATTTTTTCATAGCATTTTATTGTAAATTCATGTTAATTACGGATAAGCACTTAACTTTTTCCATAAACTATGTTATAATATTTCATGATATTTTAGAGGTGTATATACTTGGAAAATTTATTTATATATGTAGAAAATGAAAAAGTTGAAAATTGTTTAAAATATGGTATTAAATTATCTGAATTTGCTAATAAAATTATATCTTATAACCAAATAGAAAAAAGAGGAATTATTGCCTTTCTAACTCCAAAAGATAGTGATTTATATGATAACTCCTTTTTTACTTGTCTTAGAATTTCTACTAATAATTTAAATGCTATTATTTATAATCAAGTTTACGAACATCATCAAGAATTATTATCAAAATCTGTTTGTTCTGTTCAAGATTATAACTTAGCAGATTATGAGGATCCAGTAGGAATTATTTGTTCTACAATCTTACCAGAAAATATATTTTTATATAATAAATTATTAGATTTACCTCTTATTGTAGAAAATTCAAAAGAATATTATTATGACAAACATGTCAATGATTTTATAGAAAATGATCAATTTACAAAATATGAATTATATCAAATTCTTCTTTTACTAGGAGAACAAAAAAATATATTTACTTCAGAAAAAATAGATGATCATTTAAAAATTTATACCGATCAAATTAATCATAAAACATATACCAAATACATCAAAAAATAAAACAGGTAGTAATTGTTAAAAATTCTACCTGTTTTGTTTTCATTCGATTACAATTTTATCATAATTTTCTAAAATAAAATATGTTGAAAGTCCAAGCTGTTCTTTTATACTATTCTCCACATTTTCCACAACACAAAAGCCATCTTTTTCAATAACAATTTCAATAGGTACTTCTACATATTGACTTCCATAAACCAAAGTAACATAATCATAATTTTTTTCGATGTTTTTATGAATTGCTTCTTTTGGAATTGTCATTCCACTTATTTTTTTCCAAACAATTTCAATATCCATTGTTCTAAGATCACAAATAGATTCTATTCCATTTTGAATTTTGAAAATAATATATTTTTTATCATTTTTATTTTCTGCTCTAACAATTTCACCTGTAAAGCTATCGATGTCATTATCAAGAACTTTTAATTCATATTCTTCGCCCACTTCAATATATGGATCATATAAATCATCTTGATCTTGTATAATTAAAATATAGGCATTAAAATTATCTACCACTTTAATTCCAAAATTACTATTATTAGAAGCCTTATATTTTTCCATAATTTCATCTAATTTTGTTGTATCACATTCTAAAATGGTTTGAATATCTAGCATATTCTCTAAACCATCAATTTTATAAGTAACAACTCCTGACTCAGGCGCTAAAATACTACTTTCTGATGAAGCCATGGCATTTTTTTCAACAGTTTCTCTTTCTTCAATTAACTCTCTTACTTTTGAACCATCTGGGCTTAAATCTCCTAATATAATAATTTTTTTATAAGCTAACTCATCTAATTTATTTTTATACTCCTGCATTTTTAAATAAGAAGTTTCACCTTTTAATAATTTAGCAGTTTCCCTAATTTGCGCATCTATATTTTCTACTTCATTAGAATAAGTTGCAGGTAAATCTACAATTAAAGTCTCAATAGCTTTATCTAGCTCACTAATAGTGCTAATATATTGATCATATTCCTCATTTTTATACATAGCAATCATTTGATTTTTAGCTACCCTTTTATTTTGCTCTACTAATGAAACAGCAACTTGTGTATTATTTAATGGTACTACCGTTTCCTCTGTTAAAATACTAGCCTGTGTACTACTTGATATCTCTACATACCCATTAGAAACGGTATAAGTTATTTTTTCATTTAAATATTTTTTATAAATAATAATGGTTATTATAATTGCCATAATGATAATAATCACTAAAATATTATGTTTATTTTTTTTAAAGAAGTTTAATACCTTTTCACTTTTCTCTTCTTTTTTCATATGTTTACTCCTAATTCATATATCTTATGATATCATTTGTTAATTCTTCCGTGCCTTTTTTTCCATCCAAATAAATGAGATCTAATTGATTTTTAAACCATGTTTCTTGTCTCTTAGCATATCGTCTTGTATCTTGCTTTAATTTTTCAACTGCTTCTTCTAAAGAAATTTTATTTTCAAAATAAGGGAAAAATTCTTTATATCCAATTGCTTGCATACAAGTAGAATTTTTATCTAAATGAGACTCATATAATTTTTTTGCTTCTTCTAATATTCCTTGATTTAACATGATATCCACTCTTTGGTTGATTCTATCATATAAAACATTTCTATCAAAGTCAATATAAAAAACAGTAAATTGATAAATGGAATTTTTATTTTGGATTCTTATTCTTTCTTTTTCCATATGTTCTGATTTTGTCTTATTAGAATTTTTAGCAATTTCTAAAGCTCTAATCACACGTTTTAAATTATTAGGATGAATTACCTCAGCAGAATGTGGATCTACTTTTTTTAACATATCATGTACATATTCGTTAGAATGTTCTTGCGCTAACTTTTCTAAATATTCCCTATAAGCAAAATCTGTCTCTTCTTCCTCAAAATTCATATCATTGATTACGGCATTAATATATAGACCAGTTCCACCACAAATAATTACTTTTTTTCCTCTTGATAAAATTTCTTTTATCTTTTCATAGCATAGTTTTTTGTAATCTGAAACGCTAAAATATTCATTTATGCTACAAATATCAATTAAATGATGTTTTATTCCTTGTGCTTCTTCTTCTGTTACTTTAGCCGTTCCTACATTTAATTCCTGATAAATTTGCATAGAATCAGCAGATATAATTTCTGCATTTATTTTTTTTGCTACATTTACTGCTAAAGATGTTTTTCCGGAAGCAGTCGGTCCAACAATTACAATAATATCTTCTGGTTTCATAACGTTCCTACTTTCTTAAAAATCTACGTTCTATTTCATATTTGGTAATTTCATATGCGGTTGGTCTACCATGAGGACAAGTAAATGGATTATCTAATTTTACCATCTTATCAATTAAAGCAATTTGTTCTTCTTCTGTTAATTTCATATTTCCCTTGACAGCCGCCTTACAAGCAAGTGTTGCTAAAAATCTAAATTCTTTTTCTTTCTTTTCTGTTTTAGTAGCTCCTAGTAATTCATCAATCATATCTTTAAACATCGATTTATAATCAATATCATAACCAATATTAGGCACTCCTGAAATTTTAATAGCATTATCTCCAAATTCTTCTAACATAAAACCACTTTGTTCAAACATTTCTAAATTAGAAGAAACAATTTCCATTTCCTTAGAAGTTAACTCTACTAGAACAGGAATTAATAGCAACTGACTTTGTTTATCTTTAGCATAATATGCTTCTTTAATTTGTTCATATAGTAATCTTTCATGTGCTGCATGTTGATCAATAATATACATTGTTTCTTTTATTTGAATAATAATATATGTATCAAAAACTTGACCAATATAACGATAAGGAAGAGTATTTTCCATTTTTATTTCTACATTTTCAGCTAGTTCATTTTCCTTTTTAATTTCTTCTGAAATTTCATAATGGAAATCCTCCACAATTTCTTTTTCTTCTTTTACAGGGATATCTTTTTGTAAAAATATCTCTTCTTTCTTTTCTTCTTTAGGAATTTCTATATTTTCTTCCAATGCTACTTCTTCTTTTGGAGTTTCAGTACTTTTAAAACTTGCCTTTGAAAAATCAAATTTTTTAGGTGTTTCTATCGCCACATTTTTAATCATCCCATGGTTTATCAAATCTTTTGAAATTTGCTCTACCTTGTCCACATTTTCCACAGAAGCAATGTTTGTAAATGGACTTGCTTCCCTATTATTTTTTTCTATAGTTGTTCTAACCGCATAATAAATTGCATCAAATACCTTTGCTTCATCATCAAATTTCACTTCCAATTTAGAAGGATGTACATTAACATCGATATGTGAAGGATCAATATTCATATTTAAAATAATAAATGGAAATTTATTAATTGCATATTTTTGTTCGCATGCCCTATCAATAGCAGAGTTGATTGTTTTATCCTTAATATATCTTTTATTAATAAATGTATATTGATGCATTCTAGTTGATCTTGAAATACTTGGTAATCCTATCATTCCAGTTATTACAATATCATTAAATTGATACTCAATTGGAATCACATTTTCATAAATCTCTTTACCAAAAATGTCATAAATAGTTGCTCTTAAATCATTCTTTCCAGATGTTTGAAGAATGGTTTTTCCATTATTTACATATTTAAAACTAACTTGTGGATTAGCAAGTGCACTACGAATCACTACATCTTCAATATATCCTGCTTCTGTATAATCTTTTTTTAAGAATTTAAATCTTGCTGGCACGTTATAGAAAACATCATGAATCTCAATTTTTGTACCCGTAATTGCAGGAGCATTTTCAATAGACTTGATAACTCCCGCTTCTACTTTTGCTTGAACACCTGTATCTTCATGAATATTTTTAGTAGTTAATGTTACTTTTGAAATCGCTGCAATAGAGGCTAACGCTTCACCTCTAAACCCCATTGAAGTAATTTTTAATAAGTCTTCTTCCTTTCTAATTTTGCTTGTAGCATGGCGTTCAAAAGCCATTTCAATATCATCTGAGGCAAAGCCAATTCCATTATCGATAATCTTGATATAACTTATACCACCTTTTTGGATTTCTACAGTTATAGCAGTTGCCTTAGCGTCAATGGAATTTTCTATTAATTCTTTTACGATAGAAGCTGGTCTATCTACAACTTCTCCTGCAGCAATTTTATTAATTGTATGTTCATCTAATAATACAATACTTCCCATTCTTTCCCTCCAATTTCTACATAAAATTTATTTTTTTATGAACTTATTATACTATTTTTTTACTATTTTATCAATAACCTATATACGATTTTAAAATTGACATAATACTATAAATATGCTATAATAATTTCCTGACCATTCCAAAGGATAACTTGTAATCAAGTTATCAAAGACTCTAAAATTAAAGGAGGAATTTTATATGCCAGGAACTTTGTATCACCTTGTTTTCGCAGAAGAAGTTTACAAACGTTTAGTCCCTATACAAAAAATGGACAAAATTTCTTTTATGTGCGGAAACTTAATCCCTGACCTTGCCACCGACAAAGAACACTCTCACTACCGTAAAAATGCTTCTGTAGAAGGTTTTTTTGTTCCAGAAATAGAAGCAGTAAAAAAAGATCTTTTTTGCCTAAATAATCCCATTTACTTCGGAATGTACACCCATTTATACTTAGATCATTATTTTATCGAAGAATTTTTGCTCAGGCAATTTATTTGGGATCTTAAAAATCGGATGGTAATAAATCCTAGGAATCATAAAAAATGGGACGCAAAAACCTTTTTCTCAAACGATGGCATGTATGGTGCTTATACTTCTATTAACCATTTGATCTTAAAAGACGGGCTAATTTCTAAGGACTTGCTAGATCAAATTCCTGCCATTTTGCCACCTACTGGTATTCCCTTATTTGATACAAGACGATCAAAAACGTGGAAACAGGAATTGGAAGAATATTTTGCACAGAAAAAAGAATACACTGGTGATATTTTTGATTATTCTATTTTATGTGAACACATCCAAAAAATCGCCAACCAGCTTATCGAAGAAATTTTAGTAAGTTAAGTAATAATAAAGAGGCTGTAAAGTTTTTACACTTTTACAGTCTCTTTTCTAAATTTATTTTAATTTTTCTTTTAAACGATACAAAACCTCTAAAGCATCTTTAGGCGTCAACTCATCTAAATTTGTTTTTTCTAATATTTTGCTTACTTCTGCCATTTTATAATTAAACATATCAACTTGTATTTCTTCTGTTGTAATCTTTTTTCTTTTTTCTTGAATGGTTTTTTTAGCTAAATCTACATTTTCTAAATATTTTAATATTTCTTTTGCACGATGAATTACTGGTTTTGCGACTCCTGCAAGTTTTGCAACATAAATTCCATAAGATTCATCTGCACCACCTGGTATAATCTTTCTTAAGAAAATAACTTCATCGCCTTTTTCTTTTACTTCAATAGAATAGTTTTTCACTCCCTCTATTTTCTTTTCTAACTCAATTAATTCATGATAATGTGTAGCAAATAATGTTTTTGCACCAATTTTATTTAAATCTGCTATATACTCTACCGTTGCCCAAGCAATTGCAAGTCCGTCATAGGTAGAAGTTCCTCTTCCAATTTCATCTAATATAATAAGACTACTTTTTGTTGCATTTTCTAAAATATTAGATAACTCTTGCATTTCAACCATAAAAGTAGATTGTCCCATTGCTAAATCATCTGAAGCACCAATTCTTGTAAAAATTCGATCTACTATGGAAATAGAAGCTTGCTCTGCAGGCACAAAACTTCCTAATTGAGCCATATAAGTAATGATAGCTACTTGACGCATATAAGTTGATTTACCTGCCATATTAGGACCTGTAATAATTAAAAAACGATCTGTATCATTATTTAAAGTAGTATCATTTGGAATAAAATCTGCATTTTTTAATGCTTTTTCAACAACCGCATGTCTTCCATTAACAATATGAATGCTTCCGTCTTCTACAATTTGCGGTTTTACATATTGATTTTCAACTGCCACTGTTGCAAAAGAAGCTAGTACATCCAGTATAGAAATCGTATTTGCAGTTTTTTGAATTCTAATAACTTGATCTGCTACTTTTTTCCTTATATCACAAAAAATATTATATTCTAAATCAACAAGTTTATCCTTTGCTCCTAAAATCTTTTCTTCAATTTCTTTTAATTCTTCTGTAACATATCGTTCAGCCCCAGCTAATGTTTGCTTACGAATATAACGATCTTCTGGAATTAAATTTTTATACGAATTGGTAACTTCTATATAATAACCAAACACTCTATTATATCCAATTCTTAGCCATTTGCCTCTTATTCCAGTTCTTTCTTTTTCTTTTGCTTCTAATTCCATTAACCATTTTTGTCCTTCTGTAGAAGCATTACGATAATCTCGTACCTGTTCATCATAACTGCTTTTTATAATTCCACCTTCTTTGATATTAATTCCTACATCTTCAAGAATAGAAGCATTAATTAAATCATATATATCACGTAAAATATCTAAATTCTGATATAATTCTATAAAATAATGATCCTGTGTAGACTGTGCAATATCTCCTAGTAATGTTTTTAACTGAGGTAGCTTTTCAAGAGAGTTTTTTAAAGAAATCATTTCTCTTGCATTCGCACTAGCTCCAACTACTTTTGCCATCAAACGTTCCACATCATAAACCGTTTTTAATACATCACGTAAATCATCCCTTAACATATTATCTTGTACCAAAACTTCTACTGCATTTTGTCTTTTTATAATTTCATTTTTATCTAGTAAAGGTGCTTCAATCCAATGCCTTAAAGCACGTCCACCCATAGAAGTAACAGTTTCATCTAACACCCATAACAAACTTCCTTTTTTTGTTTTTTCTCTATTAGATTCTAATATTTCAAGGTTCTTTCTAGTACTTGTATCTAATTGCATATATTTTTCAATTTCATATCTTTTAATTTGATTTAATTGATTAATACTGGTTTTTTGTGTTTCTAAAATATAATTTAACAATAATTTAGAAATTTCTTGTTCAATAGAAGAAAGATGAGTTTCATGATTTTTTAGCATATTTTGCAAAACATCATTTTCTCTATCGTCGTTATATACACTAATATATACATCAAAATACTTATTTAATTCTTTCATAAAAACAGTATTTTTCTTTGTCTCATCTGGAAGTACAATTTCAGATGGATTAATCCTAGAAATTTCATTAATAATTTTAATATTTACGTCAAAGCCTTTCATACTGGTTACTGTAAATTCTCCTGTAGAAATATCACAAAAAGCAATTGCACATTCATTTTTAATATACAAAATAGCTGCAATATAATTATTTTTCTTTTCATCTAACATTGTAAGATCTGTTATCGTTCCAGGAGTAATAATTTTTACAACATCACGTTTTACAATTCCTTTTGCTTGTTTAGGATCTTCTAGTTGTTCACAAATAGCAACTTTATATCCTTTTTCAACAAGTTTTGGAATATAGGTATTAACAGCATGATATGGAATTCCACACATAGGTGCACGCTCTTCTAACCCACAATCTTTCCCTGTTAATGTTAATTCCAATTCTTTACTACATGTTTTTGCATCCTCAAAAAACATCTCATAAAAATCGCCTAATCTATAAAATAAAATGCAATCCTTGTATTTTTCTTTTGTATCTAAATACATTTGCATCATAGGTGTTACTGGCATATTTTTTCCCCCTCAATATTTTCCTATTATATCAAAAAAGTAGAAAAAAAACAATAAAAAATATTAAGAATCGACACATTCATGCATAACAAATTTGCTAGTAATTCAAGAAACAAAATGCGCATTTACTAATAAAACACCAATAATCATAATTGTAATATCTGCTAATAGCCCTGCTATTAAAATTCCTCTTGTTTTTTTGATACCAACAGATCCTAATAAAACAGTAGCCGTATAAAAAGTAGTCTCCGAAGCCCCCATTACAATAGAAGCAATTAAGCCTGCGGTAGAATCTACACCACTTGTTTTAAAAATATCCATTACAACAGATGTAGAAGCACCTCCTGATAAAGGTCTCATTAGAAATAGTGGAACCACTTCCGTAGGAATATGAAAATATGTTAGAATTGGAGTTAAAGGAGCAAGTAATATTGTAAGAGCTCCCGTATCTTTCAAAAGTCCCATAATAATTGTAATTGCTAATATATACGGAAAAATAGAATAGACAATATGTAATCCTTCTAAAACTCCTTCAATAAATAATTTAAAGACATCCTTTTTTTCTTTTACACCACAAAGAATGATTAGTAAAATAGAAAAAGGAACCACATATGAAATAACTTTAAAGAACATAAATTCTCCTTTTATTTAAAAATTTAATACTACACAATCCTACTATTAAAGCAATGGTACTAGCAATCCAGACTGCTACAATAATACTAGAGGGATTTTGAGAACCATACATAGCACGTAAAGCTATCATACTCGTTGGAATCAGTTGCAAGGAAGCCGTATTAATTAAAATAAAAGTAGTCATATTGTCACTTGGTTCATCTTTTTTAGGATTTTCTTTTTGCAATTCTTGTACTGCTTTAATACCATTAAGCGTTGCTGCATTACCAACACCTAATATATTAGAGGCTATATTTAAACTCATATATTCTATTGCTTTTTCGTTTAGCTGTTTTTTATCAAATAGAAAATACAATATTTTAGACAATGCATGTGAGAATTTTTTAATTACTTTTGTCTCTGATAAAATTTTAAAAATACCACTCCAAAAACACATCATTCCTGCTAACCCTATTACATTTTCTATACTACTTTTTCCACTTTCCATAATAGAACTTAAAACCACATCTACATTTCCTGAAAACATTGCAACCAGTATAGAAAAAATAAATATAAAAGACCATATTTTCGACATAATTTTATTCCTCACTTTACAGACATTATATGTTTTTCTTTTATTTTAATCACTTCTATTTTTATTTTTCTTGTAATATTATATAATATGGTTATTAATAAAGGAGGAACTTATGAAAGGATATCGATTAAATCCAGACTTGGACTATGTAATGAAAATTATGCAAGGAACGGAAAAAAAAGAAGGACATTGTCCTTGTAGAATCAAAATGGATGAAACTACTTTATGTCCTTGCGATGAATTTATAGAAAAAGGAATTTGTAAATGTAAGCTATTTTTGCCAATAGAATAATTATGTAAATTTTTTCTTTTAAAAAGCACCACTAAAAGGTGCTTTTATTTGACATTTCTTCAAAACTATGGTATCATTATTTATGTAGACAGTTCATCATTTTATTCTAAAAAAATTTATTTGGAAGGAGAACAATTTATGAAACGGAGAAAACAATTTTTAATCACAATCGTCAGCATGCTCGTCTTATTATTTAGCATGAGTGTCACGGCCTATGCGGCAGAAACGATCAAAAAGATCGAAGTCAAGTTCAAAGTACAAGAAGAGGGCGAAGAACCCGAAATCACCTTAGATTCTGACTCCCACAGTCACATTACCTCTATTCGCTGGTATGATGACTACGATGATGAATGGTACGATTCCTTTAGTGATTTTGGCGATGACTTAGATCCCAACGCAACCGTAAGAGGAACTTTACGGATAGCGGCAGACGAAGGTTATGAATACGATAATCTTGACCGAAGATCTGCATGGAAGTTTACGGGAGACAAATCCCGCGTTTCTTACCGCTCCGCAGATTACAATTCCACAGAAGCTATTTTCCGCTTCTATTACGGTCCTGTAGGAGGGAACGTAGAATTAGAAGATGTCTACTGGGACGGCACCGTTGCAAGATGGGATAGTGCAAAGGGAGTTGACTCTTATACTCTAACTTTGTACAAAGGCAGCACAAGAAAGCAGGTAATCGACAATATCACATCCAACCGCATTGATCTTTCCTCTTATTTAACCGAAAAGGGAACATATTACTTCAAAGTAAAACCAGTATTTTCTGATAGTCGTATTGAAGGCAAATATGTTGAGTCCTATAACTCCTTAAGAGTCGATAATCCATATTCCGGATCTGGTAGTAACAACAACTACAATAATTCTGGCAATTATAGCTATGATTATAATTATCGGAATAACTGGAAATGGTGTTCAGATTCTAGATGGAGATACTATGACGCTAACGGAAATGCTATCACTTTCGGCTGGCAGAAGATCAACAACGTCTACTATTACTTTAAAGACGGTTATATGCAGACTGGATGGATTTTAGACGGAAATCAGTGGTACTACTTAACTACTAGTGGTGCAATGGCTACAGGTTTAATTCAGGACAATGGCCGATATTATTATTTATGGCCAACCGGTAATATGGCTACCGGCTGGGTAGCAATTAACAGTCAGTGGTATTTCTTTGATAGAACCAGCGGACATATGCTGGCAAATCAGTATATTACTGACAATGGTAAAAATTATTACCTCTTCCCTGATGGTCACATGGCCGCCAATCAGTATATTGGCAACCTGTATGCTGGTCCTGACGGATCACTCCGTTAAAAAAAGAAAAGCTCGAAGAGTAACATCTTCGAGTTTTTCTTGTATATGTAAATAAATATATAAAATAAGCATAAATGCTTATCTGGTATTGCTAGAGGAACTATTTCCTCATCCTTTCGGCTTATAGCATTGTATCTATTATATCATCAAACAAATTTAAAATCAATATAAATTTTTGTCTTTTTTATTATAAAATTACATAGTTTTATTTTATTAAGATATGTTATAATATTTATGATCATAAAAGGAGATGATATTTTGAAAAATGAAAAAGAGGATGTAGATATATGTAAAATATATGGTGAAGATTGCACTATATCAAAAGAAGATTTTATTCAAAAATATAAAATAAAAGAGTCTGGCTTAATTTCAAAAGAAGTATCTAAAAGAAGAAAAAAATATGGTGAAAATCAAGTGAAACAAACAAAATCTAAGAAATGGTACAACTATTTTTTTGAAAGTTTATTTACACCATTTAATTGTATATTACTTGGAATCATATTAATATTAATATATACAGATATTTATCTTGCTGATCCTCCAAGTTATGCAAATATTATTGTGATCATTATTTTAGTAACCGCAAGTACATTTTTAGATTTTTTTGAAGAATACCGTTCAAATAAAGCAGCTGAAAAATTAAAAGAAATTGTAGAAACAACAACTTGTGTCATTCGAAATGGAAAAGAAGTAACTATTCCTATTAAAAACATAACAATAGGAGATGTTGTCAAGCTTTCAGCTGGTAGTATGATACCAGCCGATTTAAGAATCATTGAAGCAAAAGATTTATATGTTAGTCAATCATCTCTTACTGGTGAATCGGATAGTGTAAAAAAAGAGGAAAATTCTAATTTATCTTTAAAAGACATTGAAGATTTAACAGATTTAGATACCATTTGTTTTATGGGAACAAACGTTGTTTCTGGTAGTGCTACAGGTGTTGTTATACATATAGCAGACGATACATATTTTGGAAAAGTAGCTCACACTTTAACTTTAGGTAAACCTCAAACTGCTTTTCAAAAAGGAATTGAAACCATTAGCAGATTATTAATTAAAATTATGCTTTGTGTTATTCCTATTGTGTTCTTATTTAATGTATGGAAACATGACAATATAACTGCTTTTACTTTTGCAGTAGCAATAGCAATATGCATAACTCCTTTACTCTTGCCTGTCATTTTATCATCTAGTTTATCAAAAGGCGCTATACGAATGTCTAAGAAAAAAACAATTGTTAAAAAGTTAGACTCAATCCAAAATTTCGGAGCTATGAATATTTTATGTACTGATAAAACAGGAACTTTAACAGAAGATAAAATTGTTCTTGAGAAATATTTAGATATAAAAGGAAATCCAGATATTCGAATTTTAAAAAATGTTTTTCTTAATTCTTATTATCAGACTGGTCTTAAAGGAAATATAGATGAAGCTATTATAAAAAAAGGGCTTGCTAATGGAATGGATGAATTAAAGAAAATATTCAAAAAAGTGGATGAAATCCCATTTGATTTTTCACGTAGACGTTTATCTGTTATTGTAAGTGATGGCACTAAAAAACAACTTATTACTAAAGGTGCAGTAGAAGAAATATTAAGTATTTGCACAACTGTAGATTATAAAGGGCAAATATTTCCTATAACTAAAGAAATTAAAGACAACATAAAAAATATAAGTAAAAGTTTAAATGAAGAAGGATTAAGAGTAATAGCTGTTGCTCAAAGAAATGATATTGATGAAATTCAACATTTTGAAGTAAAAGATGAAAAAAATATGATACTACTTGGATTTATAGGCTTTCTTGATCCACCTAAAAAAACTGCTAAAGAATCTATAGCTAAATTAAATAAAGCTGGAATTCGCGTTATGGTTTTAACAGGAGATAATGTAGAAGTAACTAACTGTATTTGTAAAAAAGTAAATATTCATTCAGAAAAAATAATACTTGGTAGCCAAATAGATAAATTAACAGATATGGCTGTTTTAAGACTTCTTAAGAAGAACAATATATTTGCCAAATTATCACCTATTCAAAAAGCAAGAATTGTAAGAATATTAAAAGAAAGTCAAAATATAGTAGGATATATGGGTGATGGTATAAATGACAGTCCTTCGCTTACAACCTCAGATGTAGGTATTTCTGTTGACAGTGCTGTAGACATTGCAAAAGATTCTGCAGATATTATTTTATTAAAGAAAGACTTAAATGTATTACTAGATGGAGTTACAGAAGGTAGACGTACTTTTTCTAATTTAATGAAATATATTAAACTTGCAACCAGTTTTAACTTTGGTGAAGTTTTATCTTTATTTCTTGCTAGTATATTTCTACCATTTTTACCAGAAACCCCAATACAATTACTAGTTGAAGGTTTATTATATGATTTAGGACAAATGACTTTACCTTTTGATAATGTTGATCAAGAAGATTTAGAAAAGCCTAAAAAGTTTTCCTTAAGTAAATTAAAAGATTTCATATTCTTTATGGGACCTTTAAGCGCGCTATTTGATATTATTGTATATTTATCATTATGGTTTATCTTTAAAGTAAGAGATGTTGCAACCTTCCAAACAATGAGTTTCTCTTTTAGTATTGTATCTAACTTAATAGGCCTACATATCATTAGAACTGGTAAAATACCATTTATTCAAAGCAATGCACATATAGCCGTATATTTCTCTTCCATAGCTTTAATGTTGGTAGGAATTATTATTCCTTTCACTCCCCTTGGAAATATTTTAGGATTTATCCCGTTACAAGCTAATTATATATTTTTAATTTTTGCCGTAACTTTCCTATACTGTATTGTTGCTATGATTGCAAAAAAAATATATATCAAAAAGTTCAAAGAATGGATTTAATAATAATTATATAAAAGGAATGTTATCGTAAAAAACTAATAACATTCCTTTTTATTTGGTACACCCGACAGGATTTGAACCTGCAACCCCCAAGTTCGTAGCCTGGTACTCTATCCAGTTGAGCTACGGGTGCTTAAATTATCATAATACAGTAATTATTATACATCAAAATACAAATAATTTCAATATAAATTTCAAAATCCTTATAACTTCTTCTTAAAAATATACTTGCATAAAAATAGAAACATGATATAATTATATATAATTTTAATAAAAAACTATTTGACTTTGTAACTCAGCTGGATAGAGTGCTTCCCTCCTAAGGAAGAAGTCGGCGGTTCAAATCCGCCCAAGGTCACCAACATAAAGGGGCTGTAAAAAAAGTCCCAAAGAAAAATGAGTGAAGAAAATTCACTCATTTTTCGTATAAAAAAATAGCT
>CALXBS010000008.1 GCA_944386605.1 uncultured Clostridia bacterium
ATTACTTGATGTTTTAAGTTTTCTCATTACTCAATGACTTTTTGTTACAAAAATATTTCTTTATGTTTTTAACCTGACATCAAATTTAGAAGCATTGACATTTTTTAAAAGGAAGGATATAATAAGGAAAGTATTATGGGAGGATTCATATGGAAGATGTAATTGAAGAGTTAAAAAACTTGGATTCTTTAAAAGATGTTGTAGATAAACGTTTTGAAAAATTTGGAGAAAAGGTAGCCTTTCTTGAAAAGGATGGAACACCAGAATATAAAGAGATTACGTATCAAAAGGTAAGAGAAGATATCTTTTCTTTGGGAACTATTTTATTAGAGAAGTTTCATTTAAAAGGAGAAAAAATTGCTGTTATAGGGGAAAATAGTACAAGATGGTATATTACCTATATGGCAACTATTTGTGGAGTAGGTATTATTGTGCCTTTGGATAAAGAATTACCAGCAAATGAAATTTTAAATTTGTTAGAAAGATCAGAAGCAAAATGTATTGTTTATTCTAGCAGAAAAAAAGAAATGATTGATCAGATTAGACCAAAATTAAAAGATGTTGTATATATTAATATGAATAGTAAAGAGCATAGTAAAGAAGAGTATTCATTTGATTTGCTACTAAAAGAGGGAAAAGAGCTATTAGATACAGGAAGTACCACTTATTTAGATCAAAAGGTGGATAAAGAGGCTTTTCAGATTTTGCTATTTACTTCTGGAACAACTGCTCAGGCAAAAGGGGTTATGTTAAGTCATAAGAATATGATTGCAAATACTATGGCGTGTTACCGCTTGGCACCACAAGCAGCGGAATTTACTTTCCTTTCTATTTTACCAATCCATCATACTTATGAATTTTCCATCACCTATATTTATGGAACATTTATGGGAGCAAAAATTGGTATTTGTGAAGGATTAAAATATATTACCAAAAATGTAAAAGAAGTAAAACCAGATTTACTAATTGTAGTACCTGCTATTATTGAAAAAGTAAATAAAAAAATTGAAAAGACAATTGAAGAATCAGGGAAAGCGAAAATGATTCATGTTGCTAAAAAAGTAACCACTGGATTAAGTAAGATTGGAATCGATCTAAGGAAAGTTGTATTTAAACAAGTGCAGGATACTTTTGGTGGAAACTTAAAATATTTACTTAGTGGAGCTGCTCCTTTAGATAAAGAATTAATTCAAAAAATGGAAGCATATGGTTTTCAATTTTTACAAGGATATGGAGCTACAGAAACATCTCCTTTAATTGCTGGAACAAGTTTTGATAATAGAGTGGCAGGAACAGTTGGAAAAGCGGTTTATGGAGTAGATGTAAGAATTGACTTAAGCGGAAATGAAGATGAAAATAGCAACATTGGGGAAATTATTGTAAAAGGCGATAATGTCATGTTAGGATATTATCAAGATGAAGAAAAAACAAAGGAAGTTTTGAAAAAAGGCTGGTTTTATACTGGAGATTTAGGATACTTTGATTTAAATGGAAATTTAGTTATTTCTGGAAGAAGTAAAGATGTAATTGTTACTTCTAATGGTAAAAATATTTATCCGGAAGAAATAGAATTGCAAATTAATAAAATACCATTGGTAGAAGAATCAATGGTCTATGGTGCAAAGGATCCTTCTAAATCACAAGAATTAATTATTACAGCTAGAGTTACTTTAAATAAAGAATATATAGCAGACACTTATGGTTCTAATCCACCATCTGACGATGAAATTTATCAAATGATATGGGAAGATATTAAAAAAATCAATCGAACTATGGTATCATATAAAGCAGTGAAAAAATTGGAAATTAAAAAGGATGATTTTATTAAAACAACTACTTTAAAAATAAAAAGATATCAAGAATTAAAGAAAAAAGTATAGAAAGAATAGGAAGTATCTAGTATTAGGTACTTCTTTTTTAGTTGAATATTTAGGGAAAATAGTTTAAATGTATTGACAACTTTTCAAAATGAGGGTATAATAGGTAATGTATTTTGAAAGTACCATTAGCTCAGTTGGTAGAGCAGTTGCCTCTTAAGCAATTTGTCCAGGGTTCGAGCCCCTGATGGTGCACCAATATCAGTAAAAATCTTGTAGGCATTTTATTTAAATGTACTAACAAGATTTTTTCGTTTGCAAGTAACAAAAAAGAATGCTTATATACATATCGTATTTTAAGCATTCTTTTGCTTTTAAAAATCTTTAGAAATAATGTAATAGGAAAAAGGTTTGTATCCAAGACTTAGCATGAATTTGGAAGGATTTTCATCTCCGTAACAAAAAAATTCAGGGGAGTGAAACCATCCTTGTTTGTGTGACCAATTTTGATCACTATCTTGTCTTACAAAGTGAAAAGCCTTTCTATTACGAGAAAGCCCAAGCAAAATTTTAGCTTCCTTGCTTTGGAGTGGTTCTTCATAAGAAGACTCTCGAATCGATAGCCCCAGCATATGAAGATCGTATTGTAAATAAAGGAACATATCTACATGGCTTTTAGGATAGACAATTCTTTTTGCATTTTTAAAATTAACATTTCTCCGAAGACCTGCTCCAATGATTCCAAAATGAAAAGGAATACTTTTAAGAGATTCTGCACTGTCATAATAAGTATTTTCAACATTTAAAGCATAAGCATAGCAATTTGCTTTGGCATAATCTGTTTCCTTCCATATTTTGTCATGTAGATCAGGAGGATAAACATTGCTTTTAATTTCTTTTCGCATTTCATCAATTTTTTCCCAATATGCTTCATACATAGCATTCCTTTCCATTATGAACAATTATCATAATTCCTTTTGATTTTGGTATTATTATATCCTGTTATAAGTTGCTTGTCAAATATTATGGGAATTTTTGAACCATTTTTTTGAATGCTCATATACTAGTTATTAGGGAGGTAAGTAAAAATGAATGACATAAAAGTAGTAATAGATGCTGGTCATGGCGGAACCGATCCAGGAGCAGTTGCAAATGGGGTACAAGAAAAAGATTTAACTTTAAAAATTTCACAATATATGTATGAGAGATTTTTAGAAACAGGAATCCCCACTACTTTAATACGTTCTACAGATGAAACAGTTTCACCATCCGAGCGTGTTAGAAGAATTCTTGCAGCCTATGGGAATAATCCAAATGTAATTGTGATTTCTAATCATATCAACTCTACTAGCAGTGAAATAGGGCCAGAAGGAGCAGAAGTAATTTATGCATTAAGAAATAACAGTACACTTGCACAAAATATTTTGGATGAATTAGGAAATGCAGGGCAAAAAACAAGAAATATTTATCAAAGAAGATCAGATACAGATCCTTCAAAAGATTATTATTTTATACATAGAAATACAGGAGTTACACAACCTGTAATTATAGAATATGGATTTATCAATAACCCAAATGATTTAAGAAGAATACAGGAAAATTACAGGGATTTTGTAGATGGTGTGATTAAAGCAGTTTTGAGAACATTTGAAGTAGAAAATCCATCAGATAAAATAGTGTATACTGTAAAGCCTGGAGATACTTTATGGAGCATTGCACAAAGTTATCAAACCACAGTAGACGCAATTAAATTATTAAATAATTTAACAAGTGACATGATTTTAGTAGGACAGGAATTAAATATTCCGGAAGGGCTTGTACAAAGACCTACACATGTAATTTCTTATGTGGTTCGACCAGGAGATACTTTATGGAATATTTCACAAAGGTTTGGAACAACTGTAAGGGACATTCAAGAGTTAAACAATTGGTTTCAAGATTTTATTATCGTAGGACAGATTTTATTAGTTCCTACTTCTGAAATTAATTATGTAGTTATGCCAGGGGATACTTTGTGGAGTATTGCACAAGTTTATCATACAACTGTGGACGCTATTAAAAATTTAAATCAATTATCATCTGATTTGATTATGGTTGGTCAAGTATTAAAAATAATATAATATGGTAAAAGGGACTTTTTTATAGTCTCTTTTTATTTGGACTTTTTTTAAGCTATTTGTATATATTAAAAAATTTTGGAGTACTCATCTTAATTACAATAATTTCATTTGTGGCTAATTTAATGCAAATAGATATTAAAACATATCTTGCAGGAACTACCCAAAAAAGATTAAACGGAATACAAGATTACTAGAAAATTTTATTTTTGCTTGGTCTAGATTTGACACAATAAAATTTAATACTATGTTTATAAGTAATTGCTGGTTATTTCCTAATTATTTAATGATAATTTTTGTATTAACTATGCTTATAATTGTATTATTAGTATCGTCAGTATGCTACAAGAAGAATTCATGTATATATGAAAGAGAAAATAATGTACAAATTTTAGAAGCTAGATATTTTACAAAGATGTGATAAAAATGCAAAAAAAATGTGCAAAAGTGTGATAAAATATAGAAAAAACAATTGCAAAAGTGTGATAAAAGTAGTATGATTAATATAGAATTGAATATATTAATTATAGGAGATGAGTTAAATTGAAAAGGTTTATATTAGATAAATTGATTAAATGGAAAGAAAGTAAATATAGAAAACCATTAATCTTAAAAGGTGCAAGACAAGTTGGAAAAACATATATATTAAAACAATTTGGTAAAGAAAATTATGAGGGGGTAGCATATTTTAATTTTGATCATGATGAAGATTTATACAAGTTATTTATAAATACTAAAGACCCAAGAAGAATATTAGAACAATTAGCATTTATATATGGAAAAGCAATATTACCAGGAAAAACGCTAATCATTTTTGATGAGATTCAAGAGTGTCCTAATGCATTAAATAGTTTAAAATATTTTAATGAAGAAGCTAATGAATATCATATAGTATGTGCTGGAAGTTTGCTTGGCATTAGATTATCACATACATCATTCCCAGTAGGAAAAGTAGAATTTTTAAATATGTATCCAATGTCATTTAAAGAATTCTTAGAAGCGGATAATTGTAAGAATTTAATAGAGTATATGGATTCAATTAATGATATTCAACCTATTTCTGATATATTTGCTAATCAATTAGAAGAAAAATTAAAAGCATATTTTATAATAGGAGGAATGCCAGAGGCAGTATATTCATGGGTTAATGAAAAAGATATAGAAAGAGTAAATATTATACAGGAAAATATACTAAAAGCTTATGAAAGTGATTTTTCAAAACATACAAATAATAGTGAAGCAAATAAAATATCTTTAATATGGAATAGTATACCGTCTCAACTAGCAAGAGAAAATAAAAAGTTCCTATATCAAACGATAAAAGAAGGAGCAAGAGCCAGAGAATACGAAAATGCTTTAAATTGGTTAAATGATGCAAATTTGATTTATAAAGTATATAATGTAACTAAAACAGATTTTCCATTAAAAGCATATACAGATTTAACTTGTTTTAAAATATATATGAATGATGTTGGGTTATTAAGAAGAATGGCAAATTTAGATAGTAAAATAATAGTAGAAGGAAATAAGTTATTTGAGGAATTTAAAGGAGCTTTTACAGAAAATTATATTTTAAATATGTTGAATTTAATATATGATAATGTACCAAATTATTTTATATTTGATAGAAAAAAAATAGATTTTGTAATACAAAATAAAAATGAAATAATACCAATAGAAGTAAAATCTGGAAAAACAATTAATCATACAAGTTTAACCAAATATAATGAAAAATTTCAAGTAAATAAATCCATAAGATTTTCGTTAAATAATTTGAAACAAGATGAAAAAATACTCAATATACCATTATATTTGATAGAAAATATAAATAGGTTTATATAATATTGATCATACGACCATGCGATCTATTGGTCGCATAATTTTAACAAAAATCTATCACAAAAGAAATTGCGACTGGTTTGCCGATGAGATACTTTGTGGTGTATTGCTCAAGCTTATCATACAACTGTGGACGCTATTAAAAATAATATAAAAAGTAAAAGAGTATCAAAATATTTTTTTGGTTCTCTTTTTTGATTTGATAAAAAAGTAGAATAAAATGTAAAATTTCTATTTTTCTTTTTGTAATAATATGGTATACTTATCATGTAATTATAGGGGGAGAGAATATGAGTTATTTAGAAATAGAAGATAATGAAATATATAAACTAATTGAGTCTGAAAAGATAAGACAAGACCATAGTATAGAATTAATTGCATCAGAAAACTTTGTAAGTGAAGCGGTATTAGAAGCAGTAGGATCTGTTCTTACAAATAAATATGCAGAAGGATACCCATCAAAACGTTATTATGGAGGGTGTGGAAATGTAGATTCTATTGAAAGTATCGCTATTGAACGTGCTAAAAAATTATTTGGGGCAGAACATGTCAATGTACAACCTCATAGTGGTAGTCAAGCAAATATGGCTATTTATTTAAGTATGTTACAAACAGGAGATAATGTTTTAGGAATGAGTTTATCTAGTGGTGGCCATCTAACACATGGTAGTAAAGTAAACTTTTCAGGAAAATTATTTAATGTATGTGCATATGGGTTAAATGAAGAGGGATTTATCGATTATGAAGATGTATTGCAAAAAGCATTAGAATTTAAACCAAAAATGATTGTGGCAGGTGCAAGTGCTTATCCAAGAGAAATTGATTTTGCAAAATTTAGAGAAATTGCAGATAAAGTAGGCGCTTATTTATTGGTAGATATGGCACATATTGCTGGTCTTGTATGTACAGGCTATCATATGTCACCTGTTCCTTATGCAGACTTTGTAACTTCTACTACTCATAAGACATTAAGAGGACCACGTGGAGGATTAATTCTTTGCAAGAAAGAGTATGCGGAAAAAATTGATAAAACAATCTTTCCTGGCATTCAGGGAGGACCATTAGAGCATGTGATAGCTGGAAAAGCGGTATGTTTTAAAGAGGCTTTACAACCAGAATTTAAAGAATATATTGGGCAAGTAGTTAAAAATTCTGAAATACTTGCAAAAGAGTTAAAGAAAAGAAGATATAAATTAATATCAGATGGAACCGATAATCATATGATGTTAATTAATTTAATAAATAAGCAAATGACAGGGAAAGAGGCAGAAATATTATTAGAAGAAGTAGGAATTACAGTTAATAAAAATGCAATTCCTAATGATCCAAAGTCACCTAATATTACAAGTGGTATTAGAGTGGGTACTGCTGCTTGTACAACCAAAGGATTAAAAGAAGAGGATATGGTAAAACTTGCAGAAGCAATGGATCTAGTTTTATCTAAGTATATTGTCAATATTCCTGAAATAGAGTATAACAAGAATAAATTAAAAGCGAAAAAAATTGTAGAAGAATTAACACAAAAATTTGTTAATTAGGAAGGTGATAGCATGCAAGGAATCAAATTAGATATTTCGGGTACAGAAAAATTTGTATCAAAAGAAAAATTACATGAAATGGAAGATAGAATTTTTTCTGCTCATGATAAAATTCAAGATAAAACAGGAGAAGGAAAAGAAATGCTTGGATGGTTTGATTTGCCTTCTCATCGAAAAGAAGAAGAAATTGAACGAATTAAAAGTTGTGCAAAAAAAATCCAAAAACAATCAGATGTTTTAGTAGTGATTGGTATTGGAGGCTCTTATTTAGGTGCAAAGGCAGTCATTGATTTATTTGCAGATTCTTTTGCTAATATGAAATCTTATCGTCAAAGAAAATATCCAGAAATTATTTTTGCTGGAAATAGTTTGAGTGGAAAATATTTAAGAAATTTAATTGAGTATTTAGAAGATAAGGATTTTTCGATTAATGTCATTTCTAAATCAGGTACTACTTTGGAGCCAGCAATTGCCTTTAGAACATTACGTTTGGTATTAGAGCAAAAATATGGAGTAAGAGGTGTTGCAGAAAGAATTTATGTAACAACCGATGAGAATAAAGGAATTTTGCACGATATAGCAGTTAAAAATGAATATGAAAGATTTGTAGTTCCAGATGATATTGGAGGAAGATATTCTGTTTTAACAGCAGTAGGATTACTTCCAATGGCAGTTGCTAACATTCAAATTGAAGATGTTTTAGATGGTGCTCAATTTGCTTCGTATTTATATAACGAAAGAAGTTTAGAAACAAATGAGTGTTATCAGTATGCGGCTATGCGAAATATTTTATATGAACAAGGAAAAAGAATTGAAATATTAGCAAGCTATGAACCTTCTTTTCAGTATTTTATTGAATGGTTTAAACAATTATTTGGAGAAAGCGAAGGCAAAAATAATAAAGGAATTTTTCCAGCAGGAGTTAATTTTACAACTGATTTGCATTCAATGGGACAAATGATTCAAGAAGGAAAAAGAAATATTTTTGAAACCGTCTTAAATGTAGAGACAGATCGAAGCTTTATTAGCTTACCAAGTCTTGATGTAGATGAAGATGGATTAAATTATTTAGCTGGAAAAGATATTGATTATATTAATAAACAAGCTTTTTTAGGAACTCTTAAAGCGCATATAGATGGAGGAGTTCCTACTATGGTATTAAATATTAAAGATGTCAATGAATACTATGTGGGACAACTGATCTATTTCTTTGAGAAAGCTTGTGCAATTAGTGCTTATTGCTTGGGGGTAAATCCATTTAATCAGCCTGGTGTAGAGGCTTACAAGAAAAATATGATGAATTTATTAAAGGGAGAATAATATGCAAAGAAAAGAAAAAATAGCTCTTTTTATCCTATTTTTAATTCTATCCTTTTTACTAGGTGCAGTATTTTTTACTGTACCTTATTCTCCGGATTCTTATACAATTAGAGCAAGAGGATATGACTATTATAACGAATATGCTTTTAGAAATATGCGTCCTTTACAAGTATATATTAGTGAAGTTTTTTTTAGTATCTTAGGAAAAGATATTGCTTATGAAACTTTTTATAGAATTTATCTTATGATTTCACTTGTTTTGCTTGCAGGCATTATGTATATGCTGATGAGATATGTTTTACAAATTTTAGAAGACAAGAATAGAAAAGTTGGTAAGTTTCAAAAAATAAGTATTGGATTATGTATTGTGATGATGGTTTTTAATTGTTACTTATCAGATAATTTAGTATATATGGAAAATCTTACCATGATACTTGCTTATTTTCTTTCAGTAGTTGCAAGTATCTTGTATGCCAAAAATATTCGATTTAAAAATAGTATTTGTTTTGTATTGCTAACAATATCAGAATTTTGTTATCAGACAATGATTGTAAATTTTGTAATACTTTCAATAGTATTTTATATATTAAAAAAAGAACGTATTCCGGATTTTAAATTTATGAGAAATATTACGATTTTATTTTTTATTCCAATGCTTCTACTATTTGTATATTATTTATATTTAGAACATACAGGAATGGAAATTAATACTCGTTTTTCAGAGCCATATAAGCTTTTTTATGTAACAACTTTTGTTGGTTTGCAAATGCTTATATATTTTACTTTATATCTGATTTATTATCTATTAGACAGCATTATCATGAAAGAATATTTTAAAGAAAAGCAATCCGTTTCCAAAAGCGTTTTATTTGTAATATTTTGTGTCATTCTTTATAATTTTTCTTTTTCAATTATTAATTTTCGGATATGCTTCCAATAGAATGATGACAGGAGTAGGAATGCTTGCAGGTATTATTTTACTAATATTTGCAGTATGTGGTACAAAATGGATGGAATATAAAAAAAGATGGTTTGGTTTATTAATTATAACAGGGATAATAGAATATGCAATATTTTTAGGCTATTATGCAATTTTTCTTAAGTATAATCAATATATAGATGAAAATTGTTCTGTAGTGGGAGAATATATTATAGATTATAATAAGACGCATGATGAAAAAATAGAAAATATTATTTTATATGCTTCTGATAGCATAAAAAAGGAAAGATGGTATTCCTATGTCCCATACTTACATTTTCAAATTTATAATGTCGAGGATAATTTCTTTGATCAATTAATGATTTATCTTGATGGAAAAGAAAAATTAAATGAGATAGAAAAG
This sequence comes from uncultured Clostridia bacterium, assembly GCA_944386605.1. GTDB lineage: Bacteria > Bacillota > Clostridia > TANB77 > CAG-465 > CAG-465. Next base: position 9,975 of record CALXBS010000008.1, read on the forward strand.
GAAGATGAAACGATTTGTCAAACTTATTTTAAGGGAAAAGAATGGATAGAATTTTCTGCAGACCAATTTGTTGTAATAGGAAATACGTTACATTTTTGTAAATATTAGGAGGCGTATATGAAAAAAGGCTTATCAGGTAATTTGTTAAAAGTAATAGCGGTGCTTACAATGCTCATTGATCATATTGGAGTATTTTTCTCTTATTCTATGAGCTATGAAGTATATTATATTTTTCGAATGATTGGAAGAATTAGTATGCCACTTTATGCCTTCTTAATTGTACAAGGCTATTTTCATACAAGCAATTTATCAAAATATTTAAAGAGACTTGGAATACTAGGAATAGTAACACAAATTGTACTTGTTACAGGGAATCTTATCAATCAAGCCGTCTTGCCTAGTATAATCGTTTCTGAGACTTATAAAAACTGGAATGTGGTAGTTTCCTTTTTCTTTTCTTTACTTCTTTTAAAAGCTTTGGATTTAGATAAGCCATTTATCAAAAAGACTTTTAAAGAAATAAATATTTTGTTACGTGTGGCAACGATTATTTTAGTAGTTTTTCTTTATCTGAATTTTGCTTTTGATTATGAAGGATTAATTCCTATTATTTGCATTGTTTTTTTCATAGGAGAAAAATTCATTCAAAAAAAGAAATTGCAAAAACATATAAAAAATTATGTAAGACTTGTTTGTGCAACGATTGTATGGATTATTTTAACATCCGATATGGTGATTGAATTTTATGCATTGATAGATATTATTTTGTTATATTTTTATAATGAAGAAGTTTATAAAAAATCAAATTGGATTAGAAATCTATTTTACTTATTTTATCCTATTCATTTTATCGTGTTATATATAGTTGCATTAATAGGAGGTAGATTATGGTAAAGGAATTTTTAAAAAATAATAAAATAGAAATTCTAAAATGTAGTTTGATCATTTTAATTGTTTGTATCATTCATATATTGACTTTAAATATCATTGCTGAAGATTATCGTATCTATTTACATCCTTGGATAGAGAAGATTATAGAAAATGGTAGAATTCACTCTTTATCTTTGCAAATTGGAAATTATTTTCCACCTTATATGCTATTGTTAACCATTGGGACATATATTACTAGTAATGATTTATTATGGATTAAACTTATTTCTTTTGCATTTGATATTTTGATAGGAATTTTTAGCTATAAAATAGCAAAGCATTTCCATAAAGAAATGAAACCATCTCGAGCACTTCTTATTTTGCTTCTTCCAGGAGTTATTTTAAATTCTGGAGTTTTGGGACAATGTGATGCAATTTATACTGCCTTTTTACTTATGTTTATTGCCTATATTTTAGAAAACAAACTCAAAAGAGCATTATTTTTCTTTGGAGTAGCACTTTCCTTCAAAATGCAAGCCATTTTTTTAGCACCTATATTGCTATATTTATTATTAAAGAAAAGGGTGAAATGGTATGAAATTTTGATTTTTGTTCCAATAGGATATGTATTACTTTCATTACCACATATTATTGCTTCTAAGAATATTTGGTATATGTTAGATATATTTAAAATGCAGATTAATTTTAAATCCGTATTTAGTGGATCTTGTCCTAATTTTTATGCATGGCTAGGATTGTTATATGTCCCAATTGAACCATTGCTAAAATATGAATTAACTGTAGGAACGATACTTTTTTCTGTTATAGTGGTAATCAGTAATATACAAAAACAAGAATATTCAGATCAAACATTTTTAGAAAAATGTATGTTTCTTTCATTAGTAGTTCCATTTTTCTTACCGAATATGTTAGATAGGTATTTTTATGTAGCAAATGTGTTAATTTTTATTGTATATATTTTAGTAAAAAAGATGAGTAAAATGAATATTGTTTTGGTTTCATTTTTTTCACTAGCTTGTTTTATTCCAACTTTTAGTTATAACTTTTTGATGGGTAATGAGACAAGTCAATATTTTGTACAGTGGTTAGGGGTAAAACTCATTTCATCTACCATTGTAGTGATCATTGTATTACTTATGATGTATGAATATATTTTAAATCCTTTTGTGAATAAATTGAGGAGTAAGAGTAGATAAGAGACGCTTGTTTACATAAACTATTTACAAAAATAAATTATTGTGATATAATGAAAATATCGCAGTAATTTTTTTTAACCTCGAACATATGAATAGTAATATATAAGGACCAAAGGAGGAAATTTTTTAAATGGAAAATTATAATGAAAATAATGTAGTAAATCTGGGAGGAAAAATTGCGTCTAATCCCGTTTTTAGCCATGAATTGTATGATGAAAAATTCTATAAATTAGATGTGGAAACAAAAAGATTAAGTGATTCAAGTGATATTTTGCCAATTATTGTTTCAGAACGTTTAATTGATATAGATGACTTAAAAATTGGAGAAATTGTTAATATTGTGGGACAATTTAGGTCATATAATCAACAAACAGAAAGCAAAAGTAAATTAATTTTATCTATTTTTGCAAAAGAAATAGAAAAAACACAAGAGGATATATTAACATTAAATGATGCAAATTTAATAGGATATATTTGTAAAACGCCTATTTATAGGAAAACACCTCTAGGAAGAGAAATTGCAGATGTATTAATTGCAGTAAATAGATCATATAAAAAATCTGACTATATTCCTTGTATATTATGGGGAAGAAATGCTAGATTTTGTGAGACTTTAGAAGTAGGAACTATGGTAAAAATTAATGGTAGAATTCAGTCTAGAAAATATGAAAAGAAACTAGAAAATGGAGCTAGTGAAGAAAAAATAGCTTATGAAGTTTCTGTTTCAAAATTTTCTGTAGATAAATCGGAAGAAGAGTAAGTAAAATTACTCTTTTTTTATGTATAAAAGAGGATCAAGAGTATTTTTATTAGAATCAAAGAGTGTAAAATGAAGATGGGGACCTGTGGTGATTCCATTTTGTATTCCATTATCTAGTATTTTAGGTCCTACAGTAGATATTTTTTGTTTTTCTTTAACGGTATCACCAATACTAACAAAATGATAAGAAGAAAGATGACCATATAATGAGGAAATGTTATTAGAATGAAGTATTGTAATATAGTTTCCAAAAGAAGTACTAAATCCAATTTGTGTGACAATTCCTTCTGTACAAGAAAAAACGTCACTTCCTTGAGGAGCAAGAAAATCAATTCCATTATGAAAAAATGTTCCATTAAAAATTTCACGATAGCCGTAATAGGAAGAAATATTCGTAAAATAAGTGGGATAAAAAAAGCTTGTATTTTGACTGGAATTTTCTAAAAGTGAGCAAAGAATTAAGATAAAAATAAATAAAAAGTTTTTAAAAAATTTCATAGAAATATCATAGCACATTTTATGTAAAAGTCAATTTTTTTTATAAAAAAGTGCTTAAAAATGCTATATTTTTAATAATTGCGTATAGACTAATAGGATATTGGTTAAAATATAAAAAATCATATTCAAACTATTGATTTTTAAAAAAAATGTAGTTATAATATTAGTAAGGGTAAAAGTAAAGGAGGATATTATTATGAAAAAGTCAAAGAAGATTTTGCTAAGAGCTTTACCTGTATTATTAGTTTTAGGTGTTATTTTCTTGGCATCAAATAGTGTACTAGCTGTTAGTGCTGGATTACCAAATACAGGTAGTAATAAAATTAGTGGTGTTACTAATTTAGCAGGTACAATTTGGAATACTGTTGCTGTTATTATCCAAATTTTAGCAATTGCTGCAATTGTTATTGCTGGTGTTAGATATATGTTCGCTTCTGCAGATGAAAAAGCAGATATCAAAAAACAAACAGTAATATTAATAGTAGGTGCAGTTCTTGTATTTGCTGCAGTACCACTTGCACAATTCATTGGAAATTTAGCAAACAGCACTTTCTAATAATAGCATATGAAAAGAAGAAATTAAAAGAAAATATGCTTGTAATATTTTTTTATCAACAATCTTACTGGAAAATGAAAAAAAGTAAGGGGTGATTAAAATGAAAAAACATACTATGAATAAAAAAATTATGATGGTAGTATTACTAGTTTATGCATTTGGATTTATGAACATTCCTAATATTTTTGCTTCTCAGCCAAATCCATTACCATTCCCAGAGTTTGGAGTAACAACACCTAATTCGAGTGTATCAACGCCACCACTATTGCCATGGGGAGGCGAAACTACGAATGGTGCTTCAGATATTCCAAGTATTGATTGGGGCACTCCATCAACAAATCCTAATGATGGAAATGAAAATACAGGAACAAATAATGGAGGAGATAATACTACTAGTAGCAATGATAGTAATACTAGTGGAGGAAGTAGCAGTAGTAGTAGCGGCGGTAGCAGTAGCAGCAGTAGTACGACTACTACAAATAAAACATCTAATAGTAGCGGAAATCCAATAACTGTTTCTCCAGGTGGTGGTAATGGTAGTGGTGGAGCTGCTTTTGATTTAGATAATATTTTAGGTTTTGCTAAAGATTTCTTTGGATTAGGAAAAAATGATGACGATGAGTTTGCAAGTGAAATTAATGAGGAATTGCAAGGGATTATAAACGTAGTTGTTAATTTTGGTAACTTAGTTATTTTTATAGCAGCAGTTGTACTAGGTGTAAAATATATCTGGTCTGGTGTTGAAGGCAAAATGATTGTAAAAGAAACTTTACCATCTTTTTGTATTGGTGTTACATTCTTCTATTTTGCTCAGAAACTAGTTGATTTCTTCAAAATTATTGGAACGGATATTCAGAATACAACTTCTAGTAATGCAATCATTGGAACAATTTGGAATACAACCACATATTTGATTCAAATAGCTTGTATTGGTGGAATTGTTTTCCTAGGATTAAAATATATGTGGGCACCTGCAGATAAAAGAGCAGATTTTAAAAATCAATCTATTATGGTAGTATTAGGTTTAATATTAGTATTATCATCAGTAGAATTTATTAACTTTATTCTTAGTTTTGGAAATACTGTATTTTAAAGAAATGTTGCACAATTATTTCAATTGTGTAACATTTTTATTTTCTTATCTAGATATGCTTTATTTTCCTTATCTGGGTATTGATTTAAACTAGATATTATGATAAAATTTTGTAAATATTGGTGCGAGGGGGAAAAGATATGGGAAAAACTTATGGAGTACCTAGAAGTGCAAAGGGTGAATCTCGTTTCTTATATGTATTCACAGTCCGCTCTTTGATTACAACACTTATTTTTGGGGCTGTTGGAGTTGTGCTTTATTTTATTTTATCTTTTATTGGTTTAGGTGGTATTGGTCTGGTATGTGTTGTGGTACTTGCTGGTATTGGATTTGCAGTTGGAACATTAACAATTCCTGATTCTCCAATTGTAGGAAATTTGAGAAAAGCAGGTGGAGAAAAAGTAAGTGAAATTTTAATTAGAACGGCAACCTTTAGTAAGCGAAAAAAAATATATATTTACAGAGAGGGGTATAGAAAATAATGAATTCTACAGTTGTAATTTTAATCATAGGTGGTTTAGCTGCTATTATAGCATACGTAATATATACAATGTCTAATAAGAAGAATGCAAGTGGAGGACAGACTACAACTAAATCTACTTCTCAAAGAGGTGGAAAAAAAGATGATAAAGATAATGAGATTATTGATGGAAGTATCAGAAGAAGAAAAGAGACAAATATTCCTAGAAAAGATGTATTAGATTTTATGGAATTTGATAGCATTGCAGATAATATGATTATTCAAGAAAATGGTACTAAATTTACAATGGTTTTGCAATGTAAGGGTATTAACTATGATTTGATGTCTGATATTGAACAACTTGCTGTAGAAGAAGGATTTATTGTATTTTTAAATACTTTAAAATTTCCTGTTCAATTGTACGTTCAAGCTAGAGCAGTAGATTTAAAGAAAAATTTAAATATTTATCAAGATAGTGTAGATGATCTACTTACTAGATTTAATACTGCAGATGAAAATTACAAAGCACTAGCAAATGAATTAGATGTTGACTTTACAAAAGTAGCTGCTGCAAAAGAAGAAAGAGATAGAATGGCAAATATTGTAGAATATGCACAAGATATCACAAGATATGTTGAAAGAATTAGCTTAAATAAAAATATTTTACAAAGAAGATTTTATATTGTATTCTCATATTTTAAATCAGAAGTTACTTCTGTTAGTGAATTTTCAGAAGATGAAATTAGAGAAATTTGTCATAGAGAATTATATACAAGAGGGCAATCTATTATGAGTGCTTTAATGTCATGTTCTGTTACTTCTAGACTTTTAGATTCTAATGAATTAGCAGAATTGTTATTTGTTTCCTATAACAGAGATGATGAAAAATTAATGGATATTAGAACTGCATTAGATTCAGGATTCTATAGATTATATTCTACATCTAAAGATGTTTATGAGAAAAAACAAGAGCTTGCACAAAAAGAAGTGGAAGAAGAAGCTGCTAAGAGAGTACAAGAAGCAATTCGTTTAACATTAAGAAGTGCAGTAGTTCAATCAGAAGATGAAATTGTAGAAGAATTCGAGGAAAAAACAGATAGGCAAGCTTTAGAGATTATTAGAAATGCAGATTTAGATGATGATGCTAAAAATCATTTAACCAATATTATTGCAGAAAATCATGTTATTGGAGTAGAAGAAAGAAAAAGAGAACGTGCTAGAAGAAGAAAAGAACAAGAAGAAATTCCAGAGGGAACAGAAGAAGAAACACAAACAACACAAGAAGAAAAACCAAAAGAAGCAGATGCAACTCACACAGATGAAAGACTAGAAAGAGTTATGCCAACTGCTCCAAATGTAAATAGAAATTATCTTGATGTAGAAGTAACAGAAGAAGCAACAAATGATACACAAAAACCAGCAGAGAAAAACAATAGTACATTGGATTCATCAGAAGATGATATTATTGTATAGGAGGCCATGGATAAATGAGTAGAGAAGAAAAAGAGGAATTAAAAGCTAAAAAATTAGAAGAGAGGAAAAAGGCAAGAGAGGAAAGAGATCGTATTCGTTTAGAAAGAAGAATGAGAAGAAAAGGAGTTCCAGAAGAGCAAATTATTAAATCTTCAGAAGAAGAAATTAATATTTTGGAAACCAATAAATCGGATATTAAAGATTTAATGGCACCTGCTGGAATCGATGCAAGTCATTATGATTATTTGGAAATCTTTTCTAAAATTTCAAGATTTGTAAGAACATTCTATGTAACCACTTTACCAAGGCAGGCTACTTTCCCTTATTTTTTGGCGGGAATTTATGAGTTTGGAGATGTAAATACTTCTGTATATATTAATCCAATCTCAGAAACAGTTTCACAAAAGGATTTAAATAAAACGATTGTAGAATTGCAATCAGAAAGATATGTTGCAAACGATAGAGGAGATATTAACAGGGCTTCTGTTTTAGCACAAAAACAAGCAGAGGCGGAAGCGCTAAGAGATGAAATTGCAGCAGGTTATAATAAGTTATTTGAGGCAACCATCGTAGCAACCTTATTTTCATATAGTAAAACAGAGCTTGATAAAGCTTCAGAATTATTGGCAATGGAGGCTTCTAAAAACCTAATCGGTATTAAAGCAACATGGGCACTTCAAGAAGAAGCATTTCAAACAAATTTACCTTTAAACAAAAATAAATTAACAAGAAAGCATACTTTTGATAGGGGATCTATGTCTACCGTATTTCCATTTTTATCATCTGATATAGGGCATGATATCGGTGTTCCTATTGGAATTAACAAACAGACCGGACTTCCAGTTTTATTTGATAATTTCCATTCTTCATTAACCAATTATAATATGATTATATTTGGTAAATCTGGTTCTGGTAAATCTGTTACGATTAAAACGATTATGGCAAGATCTTCTATTTTGATGGGCGTAGAAAACTTGGTAATTGACGCAGAAGGTGAATATGTAGTTGTTGCGGATTCTTTAAATGGAATTAATATTAATATTAGTCCTAACAGTAAGACTGTTATTAATATCTTTGATATTGAGCCAGAGGTAACAAGAGATGAAATTACAGGAAAAGATAGAATCGTATTAAATGTAGAGAACAAAGTAGAGGACGTTACACAAGCGTTATTAACAATGGCACGTGGTGCTACTAGAAGTGCAGAAGTAAATGAGCTTACAAAACAAATTATTGCAGAAATTGTTGCGGAGCTATATCAAAAAGCAGGTATCAATAATGATATTAATTCTTTGTATTTAGATTCTCATACAGAATTTAATGCTGTAGATGGTACAACAAGTGTGATAGGAACTGCTAAGAAACCAATGCCTACTATTAGTGATTGGTATGATTTATTAGTAGAAAAATCACGAGAAGATCTTAACGAAACTTATGCATACCACTATAGTTATCTATTAAAAGTTATGAGGCAATATTGTAAAAAGTTTGATGGTCAGATGGCTTACTTTGATGGTCAGTCTACCTTTGAATTGATGGATGGAAATCCTTTTATTAATATTAACTTATCACAACTAGAAGAAAAGTTTGCTAGACCACTTGCTCAACAGATTCTTCTTTCTTGGGTATGGGAAAAATATGTTAAAAAGAATAGTGAAAATAAAACAAAAGCTAGAAAGAAAAGAGTTCTTGTCGATGAGGCTTGGATGTTACTAGATTATCCAGAAGCGATCCAATTCTTAAATACAATGGCAAGACGTGCCAGAAAAAGAAACGTTTCGTTAGCTGTTGTATCACAGAAATTCCAAGATTTCTATGAGAAAAAAGAAGCGCAAGCAGTTCTTACTTCATCAGAAGTAAAACTATTCTTAGCACAGGATAAATCTGAAATTCAATATTTAAAAGAAGTATTTAAATTAAGTGATGGTGAAACAGATTTCTTGTTAACTTGTTCAAGAGGTGAAGGGTTAATTAAAATTGGGCAAGAATCTGCAGTAATAGCAATTCAACCTACTCAAAAAGAATTTGAGTTTGTTGAAACAAACTTATCTAAGATTATAGAGCTTAGACAACAGAAACAAAATAATAATTAGGTGATAATATTATGAAAAAAAAGAAAAGTAGATTAAAAAATTTTAAACAATGCTTAAAAAGAAATAAAAAAATGATTTTTACTGTATTATTGTTATTATTAGCAATTAGTGTATTTTCTTCTTTTGAAAATATCTCATATGCTAGAATTACAGATGAAGGACAACAAAGTGGATGGGACAGTTTTAATGATATACTAGGTGCTATTGTATCCGGTATTTTGCAGTTTGGTATGGGTGTATTAGGTGCACCATTTGCAGCTATATTTGGTGCGTTAGCCCTACTATTATTCTTGATATTATGGCTATTGTTTACTACACTGGGTGTGACGGATGGATTAATTTCATTCCCATTTCCTGATACCATTGTATTTAATAAAGTACCATTCTTTGATCCAAACTTTATTAATCCAACTTCAGATGCCTCTGCGCCTGTTCATATTTTACAAGGAACAATTTCCAGCTTATATTATACCTTCTTTACCATAGCAATAACGGTTTTTGTTATTGCTGCAATGGTAATTGGTATTAAACTTGCTTTATCTTCTATTGGTAGCGAGAAAGCACAGTATAAACAGGCTTTAAATAATTGGATTTTTGGTATTGTATTGTTATTTACAGTACATATTTTAATGGCGGGAATATTTGCATTAAATGAAGGGATTGTTGAGGCCGCGTCCCATGCTTCGGGAGGAATTACCTTTACAATAGGGGCATTTGACTGGATACCTGTTGCGGGTAATGTTATTGGAAATATTTTGGATATTGGAGCAGATCTTTTGGGAACATTAACAGGTCAAGAAATTAGTGCTGGAATCACTCTGGATGCATTTCCTGGATATGCCGGTATTATCATTATTCTAGTTATCAAGACTATGGGTGGAGACTTAATTGCTGCTTTAACACTATTAACAATTTTAGGACAAACCGTAGCATTAGTGATTATGTATATAAAGAGATTGTTTTACTGTATCATACTTGGAATTATGGCACCATTAATTGTTGCAGTAGATGTTATTAAAAAATCAATATCTTAAATGTATTGGAGGGAATAAATAAAATGGGTGATAAATCAAATGGGATTTTTGCGAATTGGTTTAAAAATTTTACGATAATTGTTTTTACACAAAGCTTTCATGCAGTTTATCTATTATTTATCTTAAAATTTTTATCAATTGTGTCAGAAGGAGAAATATCAGATACAACTTTTGCTGAGAATCAAGGCTTATTCTCTATTATATCTATTGCAGGTTTGGCAGGATTAATTAAATTAGAGAAATTTATAAAAGGATTATTTGGTATCAAGAGTTCAGATCTTCTTGGTAACATTGGAGATAACTTTGCTAAGGCCCTAATTGGTGTTAGATCTGCTATGGATATGGGTAGAAGAACAATCGAACCTTTTAATGAATATAAAAAAGCGCAGTCTAATTCTAAAGCTGCGGCTAAAAAAGTGGATAGATTAAGAGCAATTCAAAATGCAAATTTAAATGCACCAAAAAATACCAATGCAGCACAAGCAGCTGCAACGACTACTGCTACAAGAGTAGGAACAGGAAGTCCGGTTGGTATTGAAGCTGGATCAGGAGCAGGAACTGGTACTGGTACTGGCGGTGGCAATGCTGCTATTACAGATGACGCTTTAAGAAGATTAATAGCTGCTTTAGAGGCAAATTCTGCTGCTTTACAACAAAATGGTGGAGGAAAAAGCGGAGAAAGTGACGCAGTGAAAGCTTTAAAAGATCAATATGCATTAGAAGACGCACAAGAAGAATTAGCAAAAGCAGAACGTGATGAACAGGCTTGGAAAAAGAAAAGATTTACAAGACTTGCAACTACGGTTGGTGCAGCAGCCTTTGGTATGGGTGCTACTGAAACAATAGGAGACGCAGTTACGGTTGCAAATATTGTGGATAAACCTTTAGATTATATGACTGATAAAGGAATAGATAAAATTACTAGTGTTGATGCTGCTAATAAAGCTCTTGATAGAAAAGCAGAGATTCAAAATAAACAAGCAGAAGAACTTAGTAGGTTAAGAAGGAGTTATCATTTGCCAGTAGATAGTGATTCTGTAGAAGGATTATCTCCTGCAGACAAAGCAGCATATGAGGCTGAAAGTCAGAAAATTAAGAAAGCGTATAAGTCACAAATTGACAAACAAGGTCAGATGGCACAAGAATTTATTAATGACATTCCAAAAGGCGTTGTTTCTAGTATGGCGAATTTATGGAAAGAAGCAGCTACTAGTACAACACCTGTAAAACTTACACAAAAAGACCCTACAAGATCAAGACTTAAAGTATCTAATTATAGGGTTTCTGTGGATACAGAATTTAATAGAGATTTAGCAGCTGCTGCAAGAAGATCGCCTAGAACTACAGATGACCTTAGCAGAAGAAGAAGGCCACATTAAAAAGAGTAAGGAGGTTCATGTATGAGAGAAGAATTTAGAAAAATTATGAATTATATTATTATATTTCTTTTTGTCCTTGCCGTTTTATATGGTGGTTATGCTCTTATCAAATCAAAAATTGAAGATTATCAGGCGTCAAAACAACCAATTGTAAATGGTATTGAGAATATTGATGATTATATTATTACAGAAGATACAGAAGTTGTTATTGATGGAAATGTAGAGCTAAAAGCTTCTAATATCGTAACAGGATATCAAGAATTTTATACGGTACAAAATGCGATCGATAATTATATTGGAGCATTAATTAATGGGAAATATAAAGAAACATATGCAATTACAACACAAGATATAAGAGCAGTAGCAGATGAAGCAACTTATGTACAGAGAATACAAGAATTTACACAGAAAAATTTTGTATCTTCAGATGCAATGACACCTTATGAGAATTATAATAATGTAAGAATATTGTACAAGATTGATACCGATGCTTATATAGGAGAAGTAGTAACAGCAAATAATGAGATAGTAAGAATTGGTGTTGTATTAAATACAGAGAATTCTACATATAGAGTTTTTTATGTTGAAATCAGTTAAGGAGGAATAGAATGAATCAGTATTTTGATGATAAAAAGATCGCTACAATATGTAGCATTGGAATTGCAATTGTACTAATTATTGCAATTGTAGTAGTTGTAACTTTATGGAAAAATGCTTTTTCTATTCCAGATACAACGAATCAAATTGTTGATACAACCACTAGTGAAAATACAGGAATTGGTACTTATGAAACAGTAAATATGACAAGACAACTTCAAATTCAAGCTTATGCTACTCAAATTGCAACTGCTTTTCAAGCGGAAGATATAGAGACTATTTATAACATGGTAAGTCCTGATTATTTAGAGTATTTTTCTATGGACAAAGACACTTTAAAAACTTCTCTTGAAAACAAAGGAATCTATGGAAAAAAAATAGAGATGAGTGATGTTACTGCTTCAACTTTAAAAGGACATACAATTATGACAATTTCTTATTCAACCAATAATGGAAAAATAACAGGAAATTTAAACGTAATTGAAAGATCACCTAATAATTTTAAAATTGCTTTTGATGATTTTATCATGTATATAAAAGATCCAGTAGAGTATATTGTTGATGGATTTAAACTTACACTATCTAATCAAGTTTACTTTACAAATAGTATCAGAATGGCAGCAAATTTAAAAAATATGAATACCGATACTTATATTATAAATACCAATGGATTATATGAAAATCATTATTTGAAATTAAGTAATGGGGCAGAATATAGAACATTGTCAAGTATTTTAATAGGGGAAGAAAGAAGAATGGAACCTGGAAGCGAAATGAATTATCGATTAGAATTTAGTTTGCCTACAAATTCATATTCTAGCATTAGATCCATTTTAATTAAAGATATTGCAAATGAAAAAACAAATATTAGTAAAACATATGAATTTGAATTGTAAAAAGACATGGTAATATAAACCTGTGGGTGTCTATTACCTACAGGTTTTCCATATATTTAACAGAAATGAAAAGAAGGTGAATTAAGTTAATGGATAAAGATAAAAACCACTATGATCCTGATTTAGATGATGAAAATGATGATGAGTTAGACGAGTTAGATGAAGTAGAAGAAGTCTCTTCATCGAGTGATGGTAGTTCTTTAAAAGAGGATGTAAAGGATGCAAAAGAAAAGACTAAAAAGGCAAAGGAAGAATACGAAAAATTAAGACAACAAAAGTTACAAGCATTAGATCAAAATGCGTCTGAATTAAGTAAAAAGGCAAGTAGTGAGACGACTAAACAAGGGGCTAAACAGGTCGCCCAAGAAAGTAGTGAAAAACTTGCACAAGAAGGCGGTAAAAAAGCAACTCAAGAAGCTGGTATGCAGTTAGCACAAGGTGCAGGAAAAGAAGTAGCAAAAGAAGCTGGAAAACAGGCAGCTAAAGAAGGAGCTAAAGCGGGTGCTAAGGCGGGTGCTGCAGCGGCTGCTGAAGGTGCTGCAGCTTTTATTCCATATGTAAATGTTGCAGTTCTTGCTTTAGAGGCAATCAATGCTATTAGAAAAGTAGGCAGAAAAATTAAATCTAAACTTACAGGAAAATCAGAAGAAGAATTAAAAGAAGAATCTAAAAGGAAAAGAAGAATCATTTTAATTCTTATCATAGCCATTATTGTAGTGTTCTTTTTTGGAGGCATTGGTGGCGGTAAATATATCATGAGTGAAATTATTCAAACCGATATAGACGCCCTAATTACTAGAAGAGAAAGACGTTATGGGGAAGACTTTAATTTAACAAGAACGAATTCTTCCGGAGAAACAGAACATTATAAACCATTAATTTTATTTTCTGCCGAAGAATATGATGAAACAATTAATAAAAGCTATCCAGATGATAAATGTTATGTGGACATGTTAAAAGAAGATTATTCAGGTACTTTAAATGGACTTTTATTAAAAGATGTAAATATTACAGGAATTGCTGGTGATACGCCAACAGAAGAGGAAAATTATATTGCTAGCGGTAAAATGGCTTTAAAATTCTTGCAAGCTGAAAAATCCAATTTTAATAAAGTTTTTTGGATTAAGTATTCAAATAATTCATCTTATGATTATACAAAATCAGGAACTTATACATCAGAAGCAGATATGGCAGCAAATGACCAAAAAGCTACTTTAGTAAGGTCTACTCAAGAATCTGGTTCTGTTAAAATGCAAAATGGAGTGTTTGGATCATTACTAAATGTACCAAATTTAACAGAATATGATATTTTACCAGGAGCTAGTGAAGAAGAAAAAGCAATGGTATATATTAATATGTTATCTCCATATATGCAAAAATGGATTATTCCTTTTGCTATATTAGTAGATACAGAAGGAGATAAAACATTTGCAAATTATGTCTTAAATGATATGGCTCATGAGGTAAAAGCAAATTTATATGAGCTAAACCAGGAAACAAAAACTACCAATAAATATTATTATTTACAAATAGAGCAGACATGGCATTGGGATGTTATGGTAGAAAAAACAACTACATGGGAAAGTGAAAGTACAAATGCAAATGGAGAGACTGTTACACACACGCATACAAGAACGAGTACAAGTACTTATACTGAAGATAATAAACATAAATTAGACGAAGTGACCAATTCTAGAGATCATAAGCCAGGAACTAGTGTTTCAGGTAGTTCTTCTGATGTGTCACAGTGGGCATATGTACCAGCAGATCATTCTTCTGGAGATACAGACTATGAGTATTATATTGATAATGTATATTTAGAATATACACTAAAAGCTGGTCCGGTTGTTGCAGTGGATAATGGAGAACCAATGGTACAAGAAATTACTGTATCTAGAACCATTGAACCATATCGTTATGTTCCAAAATTATCTTATGTAGAAGACTTTTATAATATATTAAGTGCAGAGTATAGTATTATTCCAATTGCTGAGACTAATGCACCTTCAACTACCAATGGAGCAAACTTAGGTGGTGTGGAATTATATGATGAAGAAAATGGAATTGGACTTGTTAGTTTCGAAGAAACTTGGCAAGAAAGCTTTAATATTATAAGTTCTAAAACAGAAACTTATAAAGTATCTTATTATACAGAAGAGGACTATGAAAATATTGGAAGAAGAATTTCTAGAGTAGAATGGAAGCAAGACTGGGGAAATGTTATTAAAGCGGATGGTAGTGACATTAGTGATACTTCTATTTCTCTGGGCGGTGGTAGTGGAACAGGTGGAGGAATGACTGCTACAAAACAAGCATTATTTGAGTGGATTGTTCCATTAGCCAAGCAGTTACAAAAAGAAACTGGCCTATTGCCTTCTCTTACAATTGCCCAAAAAATTCAAGAATCTGGATGGAATTGGACAGATAGTATTATAGAAACAGAAGGACATAATTATTGGGGAATGAAATGTGGTTCGCATTGGACAGGTGACTATCTAATACTTAATACGAAAGAAGATGATGGAACAGGAAATCTATATGAAATTCAAGATGCATTTAGAAAATACGAATCTGATGAAGCGGGATTTTCTGGTAGAGGAGACTTTTTCTGGTCAAATTCTAGGTATCGAAATGTACTTTTAGCATGTTTTGATTTAGATTGGGAAGCCGCAGTTGAAGACTTTAAAACAAATGGTTATGCAACAGATATAAAATATGCTAATAGTTTACAATTAATTATTCAGCAAAACGAGTTATATCAATATGATAATGATCCAGAATACCAATTTGATGGAACAATCCCAGATTATGCGGATTATAACCCATATACAGGAGAGATTTTTGGAGGAGATGGTAGTTCAAGTGGTGGCATAGGCGTTAATACAGTTCCTGGTGCTGAATTTGAAACAGATCCTATTTATAGTGAATTAAAAAATAATCCAATTTATCCAGAAAAAACTGCTGCTGAACTAGTATCTGCTTTTAGAAAGTATTCTGGTTCACATGGATATAGTTATGATGATTTATATTTTGCTTTTTCACAAATTGATGAATATTATCCTGATTCAGCGAATCCTTCTCTTGGAGGAGCTACACAATTAAGTAATCTAAAGATTCCTGATGGAGGATTTGGATGGCCTGTTGAAATTACAGATTCTAATCCAGGTGTTAAGGTAATCAATTGCTTATATGGTTATACAGAAGGATATGGAACATCACATAATGGGGTAGATATTTCAAGAGGTGATTTATTATACAAGGAAGGAAACCTAAGTAGAGGTCCAAATATTGTAGCAACACATGATGGTGAAGTGGTATATGCAAGTGCAAATCCAACAAGTGATGAGGATTCTTATACTTATATTCAGATAAAAACAACAGATGGAGCATATATTACAGAATATGGTCATTTATCAGAGATTCATGTAGCAGTAGGTGATACTGTTACAAAAGGCCAAGTAATTGGTGTTATGGGAAATACAGGAAATTCTACAGGTGTACATTTACATTATGTTATTTATAACACAGCAAATGGTGGAAAAGAAAGATTAGATCCATTAGATTTTTATGAATTAACACCAGAATATGGAAGTATCGATAGAGCTACTATTACAGGAATTCCTACAGGATATGAATATAAAGGATCAAAAACAGGTTATTTAGGTGGAAATTATTCTGGAGATCATGATGTTATGGTAACAACTGCAGGAACATTCCCAAGATATAGACAGGGAAGTGGAGAAGTTTGGAGTAATGTTACTTATGGTGGAGGAACAATGTCTACTTCTGCTTGTGGACCTACTTCTATGGCAATTATTTTATCTGGTTTAGGTTTAGTAATTCCTGGATATGATGGTTCAACTTTAAATGGATATACGTCACCAGCAAATAATATTATGGAACCAACAGAAACAGCAAAATATTGTCGTGATGTAGGATGTATGACGTCCCAAGGAATGGCACATTCTTATCCTGGAAAAGTTATGTCAAATTTTGGGATAGAAACTATTACATTAGAACGAGGATCAGCGGCTACAGTGTTATCATATTTAGAACAAGGATATGTTGCAATGGCTTCTACATCTACCGGATTTTTTACAGGTGGTGGTCATATTATTGCTATTCCGGGAACAGATGGAAATGGAAATATTGCTGTAATAGATCCTAATAAAGCTGAAAGAGATGGATTTTATACAGTTGACCAAATGAATGGTGTTGCACCAATGCCAGCTGGTATTGGTAGTGGCGGTAGAACGAATTCAAATGTTAAAAAATGGTGGGTATTTAAAATCAACTAGATAAGAAAGGAGAATTCTCAGTGTGTATTTTTTATTACACACTGAGAATAAGTATAAATATGGAGAAATTCTTAAATATTTTTTTAAATATAGTAATTATACTATTAATTTGTTATTTGATATTTCTTTGTGCACAAAATTTTTGGATAGCACCAAAGGAAGAAAATGCATTTCAAGGAACAATTATTACTGATTATGAGGAATTAACAGTAGGTCGAACTATTGTAGATCAATATATTTTGGCATATAGAGAAGGAAATTATGATAAATTAAGTTATATTTTAACTGAATCTATTCAAAAAGAAAATACTATTTATGAACAAATTTCTCGTGATATTCCTAGTGGCACTGCATTTATTACATATATGGAAAAAGATAGTAGTCATAATTATAAAATTACGTATGTTATAGGAGATAGTAATGTAGAAAATGTACTTTTAGTAAAAACAAACCCAGCAGAGATGACATTTGAAATACAATATGATAGTATCATAGAAGGAAATGAGGTGTAAGTATGGAAAAGTATGTTTGGACAATTTTAAAAATAGTGTTGATCATTGCGTTAATTATAGCAATTGTTTGCTTGCAAAAAAATGAAAAGACAGATTATTCTGATTTTGATGAGACTTTTCCAGATAATACTTACTATTCAGATTATACCTATAATTTAGATGAAAAATATGAAAAGCTAGCTATAGATGAATTTCTAAATTTATTAAATACTGGAAATTATGAGCAAGCTTATCAAAAGCTTACACAGTCTTGCAAGGATGAAAGTTTTCCAACAGTAGAAGCGTTTAGAAATTATGTAAGAGAAAACTTGTTTTTGCCAGGTGCTATTAATGATAATGTAAACGTTTTAGCACAAAGTATAAAAAATTATTCTGATGGAGACATACCTGTGGCAGTTTATGTAGTTAACATTAGAGATAATAGCATAGGAATTTATGAGGAACACGATTCTTATGGTATTAAATTAGATTTATATATTATAAATCCTTTCCAAATTGAATTTAAAATTTAATTTTATAAATAATCATTTCAATTTCTGAAATGGTTATTTTTTTATATCATTACATAAAATGTTATTTTCTATTGATATATTTTAGAAAAAATGATATAACTATAATAGTATTATATTAGTAAATCACTTTTCTTAAGTTATTATTGCTAATATTTAAGTAAATAAAAGTAAAAAGGAGAAAAGGAATGGAAAACAGTGAAAAAGAAGTTAAGAAAAAATCTAAAAGAGGAATAGAAAACTATTCTTTAGAAGCTTTAGAGAAAGCAAAAAAATCTCAACAGGTACTAGATATGCACATTGATGAAATTGATTCCAATTTAAATATGGTTGGAATAGTAGGAAGAAAGATAAAGGCAAGGATTCCTCGAAATGAAGCGTCTAGTATTGTAGGCGATGATGGTTTGGTAGAAGAAAGACATATTGTGAATAAAAAAGGAAAAGTTATTCCAGTATGTATTAAAGAAATTATCACAAATGAAGATGGTTCAGTAGAGCTAGTTATGTCAAAAAGAATGCTAGAGTTAAAAGTTAGAAAGTGGATGTATATGCACTTAAAACCTGGTATGAAATTAAAAGGTGTGGTTGTTGCGACTACAGAATATGCTGCTTTTGTAGATGTAGGTGGTGGTGTAACAGGAATATTAAAATTACTAGATATTTCTGATTCTATGTTACAAAGTGCTGCTGACATGTTTAAAGTAAGTCAAAGAATTGAAGTGATTGTAAAAAAATATGATCGTGATACAGGTAGAATTGAATTATCTTACAAAGAATTTTTAGGAAGTTTTGAAGAAAATATTCAAAAATATCATGAGGGTGACATTGTAGAAGGAATTGTTAGAAATAGAATAAAGTCTGGTGTTTTTGTAGAACTACAACCTAATTTAGTAGGATTAGCAGAGCATGTAAATGGAATAGAATATGGTCAAAAAGTGCTAGTAAGTATTAGAAGAATTATTCCAGAAAAAAAGAAAATAAAGTTAATTATTATTGGTTAATTGCAATGGCTTGACATTTCATGTATACTATATATAGGTATGAAAATACCGATTATTTTGGACAGTTAAATTTCAAAATTAAAATTTAAGGAGTGAAAATTTTATGGTAGAAGATAAAGAAGTAAAAACATTAATATCTCCTTTCGCAGTAAGGGAAGATGAAAAAAAGGTTTATGATGGTAAAGATGGATTTGCCTCTGTAAACCAAGTTGTATTTAAAATGGATATGGGATATATTAATGAATCGCATATTCAAGCTTTAGAAGTAGTAAATGAATTTGGATTTGTTACTTCAAGACAAGTAACACAAATTTTAGATTTACGTGGAAAATTAAATGATATTGAAGAAGATAAAAAACAAAATAAAGTGGCAAAATGGTTAGAGGATCTAACAAAATCAAAAGTAATTGCAAGATATTATTTTCAAAGTGAAGCAGGTAAAAGTTCTT
Organism: uncultured Clostridia bacterium; assembly: GCA_944386605.1. Classification (GTDB taxonomy): domain Bacteria; phylum Bacillota; class Clostridia; order TANB77; family CAG-465; genus CAG-465. The sequence goes on from CALXBS010000008.1 coordinate 29,670, forward strand.
ATAGAGCATATTGTATTGATAAAATTGCAACTTATATCTTAAAACAAAGAAATATTCCTACAACATGGCAACCTACAGATAATACAAAACCTGCCTATGCGGTAAAAAGAAAACTTGCTGGAAATCAAATTATAATTGCATATATGCAAAAAGTAGGAAGCTTTGTAAGCTCTAATCCAAACTTATTGTTATATTCTAAACGCTTTAATGTTAAGTTTAAACCAACTGGTGGGCTAATCGTATTAAAAGAAGGCGCAAATGAAGTAAATTTTGTTTTTGAAGTAGTAAGAAGAAATGAAGATTGGCAAAATATGTTTGCTGAAAAAGTACAGTTATATTCAGATTTTTATGAAAATTTTACTAGAAATGATGCAGGATTTTATGATAAACCACAAGTTATTTTTGTAGGAGAAGATATTCAACACATTGCAGAAATGTTTAGAATTATCAAAAAAGTTGGAATGGTACTAGAAGATAGTGAAATGTATTTTACAACAGAGTTAAAGCATTTAGATGAAGATTTAGAAAATACCATTAGTGTATTTGAATTAGATCCTGAAACAAAGAAATATAGAGTGGTAACCAAACATTTAGATATTTTAAAACCTGGTGATAATCAGGCTGGTAAATCAAATGGTTTAAATACCAATATGAAATTTAATGCAAATATGATTATTGAATAAAAGAAAAAACTTCAACAATTTGTTGGAGTTTTTCTCTTTTTTCTATTTGTTTTTTGTTATGTGAGTGTTATAATAAAGAAAAAAAGCCTAAACATAATTGGGGAGGAGGAAAATGGGAGAAATCATAAATTATCAAAATGAGTGTTTTTTAAGGGATGTAAGAAAGCTAAGAGAAGAAAAGAAATATTTATCACCAAAAGAAAAAATTCAGATTCAAAGAAGAATTAGAGACTCGGTTAAAGATATTGTTCAAAAGATCATAGAAATTTCCATGGAAGAAAAAGAACCATTAGATTTTTTCCGGTACCAAGTGTATATTGATTTTGCAATTGAGTTAAAAGAAAAAATATTGATTCCTAGAAATGTTACTTTTGAAGAATTATTGGAAAGAAAAAAATAGTAAGAATAAATTTTAAAGTGATTTATTCTTGCTATTTTTTGTATAAATGCGCGATGGAAAGTTAAATTATTTTAAAAAAATACTTTACAATCCACGTTTTTGATAATATAATTATAATTGTACTACGAGAGTAGTAGACCATATCAAGATACAAAGGGAGGTAATTTTGTATGAGTATAAAAATTGGTATTAATGGATTTGGAAGAATCGGAAGACTTGTGATGAGAGCGTCACTAGAAAGAGAGAATGTAGATGTAGTTGCAATTAATGATCCTTTCATTGATTTAGATTACATGAAATATATGTTAACTTATGATACGATTCATGGAAAATTAAATGCAAAAATCGAAGTTGTTGGAAATGATCTTGTAGTAGATGGAAAAGTAGTAAAGGTTTATAATTGTAAAGATCCAAATGAAATTCCATGGAAAGATACAGGAGTAGAATATGTAGTAGAAGCTTCAGGTATGTTTAAAACTGTAGAAGAAGTATCTAGTCATTTTACTGGTGGAGCAAAAAAAGTAGTTATTACTGCACCATCTAAAGATGCCCCAATGTTTGTAATGGGAGTAAACCACAACACTTATACGAAAGATATGAATGTTGTTTCAAATGCGTCTTGTACAACAAACTGTTTAGCACCACTTGCGAAAGTAATCCATGATAATTTTGGAATTAAAGAAGGTTTAATGACAACTGTACATTCTGTTACAGCTACACAAAAAACAGTAGATGGAGCTTCTAAAAAAGATTGGAGAGGTGGAAGAGCTGCTACCTATAACATTATTCCATCTTCAACAGGAGCTGCAAAAGCAGTTGGAAAAGTAATTCCAGAATTAAATGGAAAATTAACAGGAATGTCTTTTAGAGTTCCTACTTTAGATGTTTCTGTAGTAGATTTAACTTGTACATTAGAAAAAGGTGCTAAGTATGAAGAAATTGTAGAAGCAGTTAAAAAAGCTTGTGAAACAGATTTAAAAGGCATTATGGATTGGACAGACGAAGAAGTTGTTTCATCTGACTTTATTCATGATTATCATACTTCTATTTTCGATGTAAAAGCAGGTATTCAATTATCAGATCATTTTGTAAAATTAGTTGCATGGTATGACAATGAATGGGGTTATTCAAATAAAGTTGTAGACTTAATAGAGCATATGCATACTGTAGATCATCAAGCATAATAGAAAAGAAAGCTAGTTATACCTTTTTTGATAACTGGCTTCTTTTGTCTAATGAAGGAGGAAATTTGTTATGATAAATAAAAAATCAGTAGAAGATATTGAAGTAAAAGGAAAACGTGTTTTGGTAAGATGTGATTTTAATGTACCTTTGGATAAAGAGACAAAGGAAATTACAAGTGATAAAAGAATTAGAGAATCTTTAAAGACAATCAATTATTTAATCAGTCATGGAGCTAAGGTAATATTATGTTCTCATATTGGAAAAACTGGAAAAAATTTAAGTCTTGCACCTGTAGCTGCTAGACTTACAGAGTTATTAGAAAAGGAAGTACCTTTATTGGTAGATTTAGATGCAGATGAGACAAGAACAACCATTGAAAATATGAAAGAAGGAGATGTCGTTCTTTTAGAAAATACAAGAATGACAGAAGCAGAAGAGAAAAATGACGATGCTTTTGCTAAAAAACTTGCTTCTTTTGCAGAAATTTTTGTAAATGATGCTTTTGGAAGTGCTCATAGAGCACATGCTTCTACCGTAGGAGTTACCAAATATTTACCTTCTGTATGTGGCTTTTTGATTCAAAAAGAAATAGAAGCATTAGATCATGGAATCAACAATCCTAAAAGACCTCTTGTTGCAATTATTGGTGGTTCAAAAGTATCTAGTAAAATTAATGTGTTATTAAGTCTTTTGGATAAAGTAGATACCTTACTAATTGGAGGAGGTATGACATATACGTTTATTAAAGCACAAGGTGGAAAAATAGGGACTTCTTTGTGTGAAGATGATAAATTGGAAGTAGCAGCAGAAATTTTAAAGAAAGCATTAGATAAAGGGGTTCGTTTACTTCTTCCAGTAGATGCCGTTATTGCTTCTGAGATCTCAGATGAGGTACCAACAGAAGTATGTGCAGTGGATAAAATTCCAGATGATAAAATGGGACTAGATATTGGACCTAAAACAGTTGAAATATATAAAGAAGAAATTGCAATTGCAGGAACTGTAGTTTGGAATGGCCCTGTGGGTGTATTTGAATGTGACGCATTTGCAACTGGAACAAAAGAAATTGCAAAAGCAATGGCAGATTCTCATGCCGTTACTATTATTGGAGGCGGTGATAGCGCTGCTGCAGTAGAAAAATTTGGATTAGAGGATAAAATGTCTCATGTATCTACTGGAGGAGGAGCTTCTCTTGAATTTATGGAAGGAAAAAAATTGCCTGGTATTGAGGCATTACAAGATAAGTAAGAGAGGTAAATTTATGAGAAAAAAAATAATTGCTGGAAACTGGAAAATGAATTATTGTGTTAATAAAGGAGTTGATTTTGTTGAAGAAATCAAAGAACGAATTGACACAGATAAAATAGATGTGGTTATTTGTCCTAATTTTGTTGCTTTAGATAGAATTTTTGACGCAATTGAGGGAACAAATATTTACTTAGGTGCTCAAAATGTATATTTTGAAACAAGTGGCGCTTATACAGGAGAAACTTCTGTAGATATGTTAACAGCAGTAGGAGTAAAATACTGTATTGTAGGACATAGTGAAAGAAGAAAATATTTTCATGAAACAGATGAGATGGTAAATCAAAAAGTAAAGAAGCTTTTAGAAAAAGATGTTTCTCCTATTATTTGTGTGGGCGAGACTTTAGAGGAAAGAGACGCTTCTAAACATTTTGATATTGTAGAAGAACAAGTAACGAAAGCTTTAAAAGATATTCATAAAGATTTGGTTTCTAAAAAGATAGTCATTGCTTATGAACCTATTTGGGCAATTGGAACAGGGGTTACGGCTACTGCAGAACAAGCAAATGAAATGTGTAAGTTTATTCGTGGAGTGGTTGCAAAATTATATACTACTTCTGTTGCAGATTGCGTAAGAATTCAGTATGGTGGAAGTGTGAAACCAAGTAATGCAAATGAAATCCTAAATATGAGTGATATTGACGGTGCTCTTGTAGGTGGCGCTAGTTTAACAAATGACTTTGTAGCTATTGTAAATTACGAAAGTTGATGATATAATATATATACTGCAAAAAAGGCAGAGAAAGTGATGTGTACAGAGAATATGAAAGATAAACAATATTTACTAATGATAATGGATGGAGTAGGGATTAATCCAGAAGAAAAAGGTAATGCTTTTAAACTTGCAAATACTCCAAACTTGGATAGACTATTTGACAGATATCCAAATACGCATATTCAGACAAGCGGGATGGCAGTAGGGCTTCCAGAAGGTCAAATGGGAAATTCAGAAGTAGGTCATACCAATATTGGAGCAGGAAGAATTGTGTATCAAGAATTAACTAGAATTACCAAAGAAATAGAAGAAAATCGTTTTTTTGAAAATGTAGAATTAAAAAAAGCAATGGATCATGTAAAAAAGAATCACAGTGCCTTACATCTTTTAGGACTTGTATCGGATGGAGGTGTTCATAGCCATATCAAGCATTTATTTGCATTATTAGAAATGGCGAAAAGAGAGAACATTGAAAAAGTATATATACATGCTATTTTAGACGGAAGAGATACTCCTCCTACTTCTGCAATAGAATATTTAAAAAATGTAGAAGAAAAAATAAAAGAAGTGGGAGTTGGAAAGATAGCAACAATTACAGGTAGATATTATGCAATGGATCGTGATAATCGATGGGAAAGAGTAGAGCTTGCTTATCAAGCAATGGCAAATGGTGTAGGAAATACCTTTAAAACGGTTCAAAAAGCAATTGAAACTTCTTATGAAGCACAAGAGTTTGATGAATTTGTAAAGCCAATTGTAATTGTTGATGAGGAAGAAAATCCTATTGCAACTGTTAAATCTCATGACGCTATGGTATATTTTAATTTTAGACCAGATAGAGCAAGAGAATTAACCAAGGCTTTTGCGTTGACAAATTTTGATGCTTTTAAAGTAAATCAATATGAAGATCTTATGTTTGTTACTATGACACAATATGATGAAAGTATTAAGGAAGTATTAGTAGCATATAAACCACAAGTATTAAAAAATACATTTGGAGAATATGTTTCTAATTTAGGCTATACACAATTAAGAATTTCAGAAACAGAGAAATATGCACATGTAACATTTTTCTTTAATGGTGGTGAAGAAAAACCTTATCCAGGTGAAGAAAGAATTCTTGTACCTTCGCCAAAAGTAGCTACTTATGATTTACAACCAGAAATGTCTGCTTATGAGGTAACCGATAAAGTAATAGAGGCAATCGATTCTTGTAAGTATGATGTGATTATTATGAATTATGCAAATGGAGATATGGTTGGACATACGGGTAATTTAGAGAAAACAATAGAAGCAGTAGAAGCTTTGGATAAATGTGTTGGAAGAGTGATTTCTAAAATAGAAGAAGTTGGCGGAGAAGCTTTAGTAACTGCTGATCATGGTAATTGTGAGCAAATGTTAGATTTAAAAACAGGGGAGGCAATTACTTCTCATTCTACCTTTGATGTGCCTTTGATTGTTGTTTCTAATAGAGTAAAAAGTGTCAACACTGGTAGATTATGTGATTTAACTCCAACATTATTAACATTAATGGGAGAAGAAATTCCACAAGAAATGACAGGAGTTAATTTAGTAGAATTTTAAGGTGAGATAAATGGAAGAAAATTTCGAAAATGATTCAAATACATTAAGTGATGCTCAAAAAAGATATGGAATTGGAATTACCAATTTAGAAGATGATACACCTAATTTTTGGGTGGAAAAAGAAAAGGAAGAATTGGAAGAAGCCGAAAGACGTATGTATGAAAATGCAGAAGAAATGGTCTTTTTGTGCAAAAAATGCGGAGCAGAAATTGATCGTGCAAAACCTCCTGCAGAGCCTGAAAAGTTAAAAAAGATTATGGCAGGAGATAAAAAATGAAAAAAAAAAAAAAATGATCTTGTTTGTATTGCTTTAACTGCAAAAGAAAAAGAGAAAAAAGATTTAGAAAAAAAGAAAAAGGAAAAAGCAAAACAAAGAAAAGAAGAGATAGAATTAGAAAGAGCAAAAGAAGACATTAAAGATGATTGTATGGATCTTTTAAATGATTTAAAAGAAAGGTTATTAGAGGGAAGAATAACTGCTTCTAGATTTGTAGCCGTTTATTTAAATGGTGCTTATCGTATTGTGAATCATTATGGTAAAAAACTTCCAATTTATGCAGGAGATTATCGAAGAACTTTTTTAGATTTATGTGATGAAGTTTTAAGTTATTATCAGGTTCGTGATAAGTCTGTTGAAACATTAGCGAGAATGGATGATGATATTGACGACACAAAATCTCTTGCAGAAAGACTAGCTTCCCATTATGATGGAGATATAGAACATGACAAACTTTTGATTGCAGAAACAAAATTTTATTTAGAAGATGATAAATTTGCGTTACCTGCTTATGAGATGGAAGAAAGAATTGCAGAATATGAAAAATTAGAAAATGAAATTGAAAGGCAAGAGGAAAAACGTGAGTTAGAAAAAAGATATCAAGAAAGAGTTTTGATTTATGCTAAGAAGCTTGAAGAAAGACAAATTAGGAAGTTAGAAAGAAATTTTGATTAGTTATTTTCTACTTAATGCAATATTTTGTAGTGAATATATTTTAGATTTGTAAAGTTAAGGAGGAATTTTTTATGAAACAATATTTACAAATTGAATCTGTATATGCTAGAGAAATTCTAGATTCAAGAGGAAATCCAACTGTAGAAGTGGAAGTAGAAGTTGAAGGAGGATTTATTGGACGTGCTGCGGTTCCATCAGGTGCTTCAACAGGTGCTTTTGAAGCAGTTGAGTTAAGAGATGGAGATAAATCTAGATATTTAGGAAAAGGTACTTTAAATGCGGTAGATAATGTAAATGACATTATTGCACCAGAAATTGAAGGTATGAATGCTTTAGATCAAGTAGAAATTGATAAAGTAATGATTGAACTTGATGGTACTGAAAATAAAGGAAAATTAGGTGCAAACGCTATTTTAGGTGTATCACTTGCAGTAGCTAAGGCAGCAGCAGAAGCTTTAGGTGTAAGTTTATATAATTATTTTGGAGGCGTAAATGCAAAAACATTACCAGTTCCAATGATGAACATTTTAAATGGTGGAAAACATGCTGATAATAGCGTTAACATCCAAGAATTTATGATTATGCCAATTGGTGCTGAAAGCTTTAGAGAATGTCTAAGAATGTGTGCAGAAGTATTCCATAACCTAAAATCTGTTTTAAAAGCAAAAGGTCTTGCTACTTCTGTAGGAGATGAAGGAGGATTTGCTCCTAACTTAGAAAAAGATGAAGAAGCTTTACAAGTAATTGTAGAAGCAATTGAAAAAGCAGGTTACAAACCTGGTGAAGATTTCAAAATTGCAATCGACGCTGCAGCTACTGAAATGTATGATGAAGCAAAGAAAGCTGGAAAAGAAGGATGTTATTATTTCTGGAAAACAGATGAGATGTTTACTACAGAAGAATTAATTAACTACTATGCTGATCTTGTTGAAAAATATCCAATTATTTCTTTGGAAGATGGTTTAGCAGAAGAAGATTGGGATGGATGGAAATTATTAACAGAAAAATTAGGTAAGAAAATTCAACTTGTTGGTGATGATTTATTTGTTACAAATACAAAGAGACTTGCTAAGGGAATTGAAATGGGTGTTTCTAATTCTATCCTTATCAAATTAAATCAAATTGGTACATTAACAGAAACTTTAGATGCAATTGCTATGGCAAACCGTGCAGGAATGACTGCAGTTGTTTCTCATAGATCTGGTGAAACAGAAGATACAACTATTGCAGATTTAGTAGTTGGTTTAAATGCTGGACAAATTAAAACAGGTGCTCCATCTAGAACAGACAGAGTATGTAAGTATAACCAATTATTAAGAATTGAAGAAGAGTTAGGTTCTGTTGCAGAATATAAAGGAAAAGAAGCTTTCTTTAATTTGAAATAATATAATAAAATAGAGAATATAGAATAGAAAATAAATAAAAAAAGTAGAAAAATAATAAAAAGTGAAAAGGAATGGCTAAGCCATTCCTTCTATTTTTTTAAGAATTGATTTGCATTCTACCAGTTGTTTTCGTAATTCTTCCTTGGTGTACGGGTAATCATCAGGGGTAAAAGTTTCATCATAGATTTCCAAAGTGAAACGAATAAAATTTAGTCTTGCAATGGTTTCTTTTCTTTGTTTTGCAGCTTGTATTAATTCGTCATAGTGTAGTAACACTTTATCACTTGGAATCACGTTTAATTCATAACACCGTTTTAGATAGTGTCTTTGTGCAGTCCGTTTCATTGCCTGTGCCATAGGTAGATCGACATATTCGAAAATAATAGCGTTATCGAAGACTTTTCTTACCCGGTTTCGAGAAATGCAGTATAAATCTGCGATAACTTGCATAGAAATGTCTTGTTCTACATATTGTTCACACATTTTTTGGATCGTTGGTAAATCCAAAATAACTTTTGGTTTGGTTTTAGGCATCGTCATATTACCTCTCCTTTAAATTTAAAATAGACAGTTGACATATTTCGATTAAATTATATCATCGTTTTCTTTGTACGTCAATGAAAATAGGGAAGTTTCAGTGGAAAATACATACTTGTTTGACAATACACACAAAATATTGTATAATGAATACATTAGGACTACGTAGTGGAAAAGTAAAAGTTTTAAAATAGGGTATTATAGCGTATGCTATTTATATAAATTGTTCGTGTAAAGTTATGTTAAAATTGTAGATTGAAAAAATATATAAAAAAAGGAGAAGGATAAATGGAAGAGAAAAAAGAAAGGGAGCGTTATGCCAAAAAATCAAAATTTGGCGTAAAATCCAAAAAGAATAAAAATGAAAATGAAACGAAAAAAACAGTAAAAACAAAAATGAAAAAGTTTACTGTAAAAGAACAAGATACAAAATTTCCAATTGTTTCAGATATGAAAAAACCCGTTACCAAAAAACATGGTAAATTGGTAAAAGTGGAAAAGCCCAAATTAAAAATTATTCCTCTTGGTGGAATGAATGAGATCGGAAAAAATATGACCGTTTTTGAATATGAAGATGAAATTATTATTATTGATTGTGGTTTAGCTTTTCCAGAAGATGAAATGCTTGGAGTTGATTTGGTAATACCAGATATTACATATTTAGAGAGAAATAAAGAGAAAATAAAAGCAATTTTAATTACACATGGACATGAGGATCATATTGGTTCGATTCCTTATGTGTTAAAGAAAATTAATGTACCTATTTATGGTACAAAACTAACGCTTGGTTTAATTAAAGCGAAATTACAAGAACATAACTTAGACAAGAAAACAAAATTAAAATGTATCAATCCAGGTGAAACTGTCAAGTTTAAACATTTTAAGGTAGAATTTGTAAGAGTAACACATTCAATTGCAGATTCAGTAGCAATGGCTATTACTACACCTGTAGGTGTCGTTTTACATACAGGAGATTTTAAAGTTGATTTTACTCCAATTGATGGAAAACATATTGATATTCAAAGACTTGCAGAAATTGGTAGAAAAGGTGTATTATTATTGATGGCTGATAGTACCAATGCATTAAGACCTGGTTACGCAATGTCTGAAAGTAGCGTAGGAAAAGAATTTGATCGAATTTTTGCAAATTGCAATAAAAGAATTATTGTAGCAACTTTTGCTTCTAATATTCACAGAATGCAACAAATTATCAATTCTGCTGTTAAATTTAAAAGAAAAGTAGCAGTGGTAGGACGTAGTATGGAAAATGTTTTAGCAGTTGCACAAGAATTAGGATATTTAGAAGCACCAGAGGGCACGATTATTGATATTGATAAAATTAATATCTATAATCCGGAACAGCTGGTCATTATTACCACTGGTTCCCAAGGAGAACCTATGGCTGCTTTAAGTAGAATGTCTACTGGAGAACATAGAAAAGTACAAGTAACACCTGAGGATTTGGTTATTTTTTCTTCATCACCTATACCAGGAAATGAAAAATCTGTCGGAAGAGTAACCGATGAACTTGAAAAATTAGGTGCAGAAGTGATATATAACCAGTTAGCAGATGTACATGTTTCAGGTCATGCTTGTCAAGAAGAATTAAAGCTTATGCTAAGTTTGATTCAACCAAAATATTTTATGCCAGTGCATGGTGAATATCGTTTCTTAAAACAACATGGACAAATTGGTGTAAGTCTTGGAATTCCACCAGAAAATATCTTTTTATCAGAAAATGGTAGAATACTAGAACTTGGTGAAGATTCAGCAAGATTAACGCTACAAGTACCATCTGGTATTGTTTTAGTAGATGGTTTAGGTGTAGGAGATGTTGGAAATATTGTTTTAAGGGATAGACAATTACTATCTGAAAATGGTATGATTATTATTGTAGTTTCCTTAGATAGAAAAACTTCAAGAGTGGTTTCTGGACCAGATATTGTCACTCGTGGTTTTGTATATGTAAGAGAAAGCGAATCTTTAATGGAAGAAATTAAAGAGATGGCAAAAAAAGAATTAGAAAAATGTGAGAGAGAGAACATTCGTGAATGGTCTACAATCAAGTCTAATTTAAGAGAGAGCTTGATCCATTACATTTATGGCAAGACAAAACGTCAACCGATGATATTACCGATATTAATGGATGTGGATATGAATCCTAAAAGTGAATAAATGAAGGAGAGTTTGAATATGGATAAAGAATATGAAAAGAAATGTTATGAATTGGCTTATTTAATATTTCCTGATATTCATGAAACCGTGGAAGATTTGGAAATAAGATACCCTGAAAGGAATTTACCAGAAGGTGCTGCAGTTACTAGGTTTGCACCTTCACCAACAGGATTTTTACATACTGGTGCTTTATTTACTTCTTTGGTAGATAAGAAGATTGCAAGTCAAACTGGTGGTGTGTTCTTTTTAAGAATAGAAGATACTGATCAAAAACGTGAAGTAAAAGGCAGTGTAGAGTTATTTACAAAAGAGTTAAAAGATTTTGATTTGGTTCCTCAAGAAGGTGTAATTGCGGAAGGAAAAGAAGTAGGCGATTATGGTCCATATACACAAAGTAAAAGAGAAGATATTTACAAAATTTGTGCAAAACATTTAATTGAAAAAGGGCTTGCTTACCCATGTTTTTGTACTCCTGAGATGTTAGAGAAATCACATGAGGCACAAACTGCTAACAAAGTAGTACCTGGTTATTATGGTATTTATGCAAAATGCAGAAATATTTCTATTGATGAATCAATTGAAAGAGTAAAAAATGGAGAAAAATTTGTGATTAGATTTCGCTCTATGGGTTCTCATTTGAAAAAAATATCTTTTATGGACGCAGCTAGAGGAAAAATTGAAATTGCTGAAAATGATCAAGATGTTGTTTTGATTAAAAGTGATGGCCTTCCAACTTATCATTTTGCACATGTTGTAGATGATCATTTTATGAGAACAACACATGTTGTAAGAGGAGAGGAATGGATTCCATCTACACCTATCCATCTAGATTTATTTAATGCAATGGGATTTGTAACTCCTATCTATGTGCATGTTCCTCTTATTTTGGTAAAAGATGGAAATAGCAAGAGAAAATTAAGTAAAAGAAAAGATAAAGAGGCAGCTGTTGCTTACTTTTTAAAAGCTGGATATCCTACAGAGGCAGTCCTAGAATATTTATATACATTAATTAATTCTGATTACGAAATTTGGAGAAAGAAAAACAAAACTTTACCAAGAGATGAATTTGATATTAAGCTAAATCGTATGAGTTCATCTGGTTCTTTATTAGATATGATGAAATTAAATGATATTAGTAGAGAATTAATTTCTAAAATGTCAAGTCAAGAAGTATTAGATCGTATACTTGCTTGGTCAAAAATCTATGATGAACCTTTATATCAAATATTAAATAGGGATTTAGAATATTCTTTGAAAATATTTGGTTTAGAAAGAGATCATGCTACTAAAATTCGTAAAGATATTATTAAATGGGAAGATATTCAAGAAAATTTCTTTTATTTCTTTGATGACTTGTATCAAGAGAGTATTCAAAATGAAGGATATCAATTTGATTGCTTAAGACAAGAAGAAAGAATGAAATTAAACTGTGATGTTGTAAGGGATGTACTTGAAAAGTATTTAGCCATTTATGATGAAAATGCAGATAAAGAAACATGGTTTGCAGATTTAAAGAAACTTGCAGCGAGTCTAAGTTTTTGCACTGATATGAAATTCTACAAACAAAATCGAGATAAGTATATTGGAAGTATTTCGGACTTTGCTACTATGATTCGTGTAGCAGTTACTAATAAAAAGAATACACCAGATATTTATTCGATTATGCAATTACTTGGAAAAGATAGAGTAGTTTCTAGAATGAAAGAGGCAATTAATCATTTATAATATAAAAGAAGTCGTAAGTAAAATTACGGCTTTTTTTGTTGAAAAATAAAATAAGAAATGGTAGTATGCGAGTGTAATAGGGATATTATAACCAGCAAACAAAAATTATGTTAATCAAAATTCTTGAAAGTATGATTGGACTACACACACACACACACACACACAACATAGTTTTAAAAATATGAAAAAATTATGTTGAGGTTTAATTCTACTAAAAAAGAATAAATAACATAAAAATGCAAAAACTAATGAAAACAAAAGAAAAGGAGGATATATGGAAAAGCAAGAAAAAGAAATAAAAAAGCAAAATGAAAATAAGAAAAAACGTAAAAGAAGAGTATCCATATTTACGGTATTTTTGTGCCTATTTTTAATTGTTACCATGTCAGTTATCACTATAGGAATGTTTACCCAGAAAAATGCAATAGAAGTAACAGATAATAACTGGAATATTAGTTTAGTCATGTATGATAGAAGTAGTGATACACCAAATCAGGCTATTACAGATTTTACATGGAATGCAACAAATGAAGATGAAACAAAGCAATTAGCCATGCAAATAAACTATGCATGTACAACAGGAAAAGAATATCAAGCAGGAGAAATTATCATACAGATACCAGGAATAGCTAGAGATAGTTTTAGTGAATATTGGGATAATCCAACTGAATATAATGAGCAAACATATGATGAATGGTTAGTAAATAATGTAGTTGTAGCAGCAGATAAACAAGACAGCAGTACGAAGCAATATGATTGGAGTTATGTATATGATGAAGAAAATAATGTATATACATTTACCAATAATATGAAAGTAGCAGAAAATGAGCATTTTGAAGGAACGATACAAATTGTATATAATTTAAATCCAACATTTAAAATAGAAACGGATTTAGCGTATCAAGCAAAAATAAAGGAAAATATACAGTCCGATGAAATTATAGCAATGGAATCAAATGTATGTAATTTTCATTATACAAGTACGAAAAAAACTTATAGATTAGTTAAATCTGCAACAGCAGCTCCTAAAATAGATTTTACTCCAATTGAGGATATATTAGATAATTATTATTGGGTTAGATATTATTTTGGTGTTTATGATAATGGTGATGGAATCATAAAAGCGTATGGTGAGGATAATAATTGGCTACCAAAATATGTTACTAATTGTATCAAAGAAGAATTACCAGAAGGATGTGTATTATATGATAAGAATTTAAATAAAATAGAACCACGTGAAGGGAATACATATTATTATTTAGCAAATACTTCTTATTATGTAGGATACCCAAAAGATCAGTATCAAGAAGGTGAAAAAATAACAAATAAAGCAGAATTATGGGGAAGATATGAAGATGAAGAAGAAATGCAAAAGTTAGCAGAAGGGGATGCGACAGTAAGCTTAGCAAATTTAAATTTTGAATACACAGGTAAGTTGTACAATATATCAAAGAGGCAAGGTCTGAATACTAATACGTATTTAAGTATGATAAAATCAGAACAGGGAGTAAGCCTGACATGGTGGTTATATCCAACAGCTTTTTATACAGATAGTAAAATGGATGTAGAAGTAGGAGATGATTTATTATATATTACAAGAGAAAATGGAGAGATAACAAAGTTAGAAGAAGATGAGTATCATTTTGAAGGAGTATTAATCCCTACTTTCCGAACATATAATAAATATACTGGAGGTCAAGGAGAAGCATTAGTAGGATATGAATGGGATCTACAAGTAAGATATGCAGGAACAAATGAATACGTAAGTTATCAAACCGGAACAACAGGAACAAATAGTCAAACAATAAAATTTAGTACTAAGGATATAGTTGGTGTAAAAGTAGTCATTAAAGATTTAGATAAAACTTTATATAATCCAACATCTTCACCTATCAATGTATATACCAATATACATACACGTGATTGTGTAGCAGGAGGATATATATATAATTTTGATTATTTGCAAGTATACCAAAAAGATGGAGAAGGAAATAGAACATTAGTAAACGAACCAACATTAAGTAGTTATGGCACAGAAGCTAAAAAGTTAAAAGTAGCAGAATATGATCAAGCAACTTATGGAACCTACATGCAAAGAGCTGTTGATGATGCATATATATTAAATGGTTATTTTTCTTTATCTAATACTAAGAGCGGTTCTAATTTACAAAATGATGTAGCAGAAGAAAAATATACGTACGAATATAGATTAAGAAATGATTTAAGTTTGGATTATTATGAAGTAAATAAAGATGTAATTATAAAAAATTATGATATTTTACCAGAAGGAATGTATTTAAAATATAATGAAGAAGAGATTATAAATAATGTAGGGTTATATGATAATCAGTCTATATACGCGAAATTAAAATTAAAAGATGGAACAAAGTTTAAAAACAAAACTGAATTATTAAATTATATAAAAGAACATACAGAAGTAGAAATAGATTATAACTATCAAGATAGTGGAAGAACAAAAATAAGTATCATAACCAATTTAAATGAAATAGATTGGAGTTATTATTTATCTCATTCTTTACATAGTAATTATTTTTACATATACTTTGATATACAAGTAGAAATACCATATGATAGTATATTAGAATATGGAACAAGCTATACAAATTATGTATATAGTATGTGGAATAATCAAGAATATAGTTATACTTACTCTAGTTCTTCTTTGAGAACTGATAATGGAACTGCTGATAGTTTAGCAAGTGATATTGATCAGGATGGTGATACTGAGGAGGGGCTTGTAGGAAATGTTTTTACCTTTGATATAACACATGCAGTATCCTCACAACAAGCAGTGATTAAACAAGTAAGAACAGATTTAACACAAGGAAAATATGTAGAAGGAACTGCAGAAGTAAGTCCTAATGGAGAATATGATTATAAATTACGTGTGACAACTGGAGCAAATAGTATCAAAGATTTAATACTTTATGATAATATCGAAACAATTACAGATGGCTCTGGAGCAGATATAAGTCAAGGTTGGAAAGGAAGCTTTTTAGGTGTAGATACCAGTTATGCAGAATCAAAAGGATATGCACCAAAAGTATATTACTCTACTGAGTTAAATCCAGGCAAGTTAACGGAAGTGCCAGATAAATGGAATTTGTTAGATGATAGTGTAGATAAAAGTAGCGTAAAATCTATTTGTGTGGATTTAAGATATGACGCAGATGGTGGAGAAATGGGACTTAGCCCAAATAATGTTGTATTTGTGTTAGTAAAAATGCAAGCACCAGATGATGAAAACTTAATGACATCAGCAAATAATATGTTCTGGACAAATTGGAGAGCAATTGATCCATTAGGAGGAATCATTGATAATGTAGAAGGAATATATTCTAATCAAGTCAATGTAGAAATTAGTAAAAAAGGAATCACAACAAGTATTAGCGGACAAAAAACATGGATAGATGAAGAAAATAAGAATATCACAAGACCAGAAAGTATTGTTGTAAAACTAATGCAAGATGGAGTAGAATATGTAGCCAAAATAGTAACAGCAAATGATAATTGGAGCTATACATTTGAAAATGTACCAGTATATCGAAATAATGCTGGAGATCAATATGAATATACCATAGAAGAAGAACCAGTAGAAAATTATATAACAAGTTATGAAGGAAATAATATTATCAATGAAGTAAATTTAACGGAATTTGAAGTAGAAAAAATATGGGATGATCATAACAATGAAAATCAAAAACGTCCAGAAAGTCTTGTAGTAGAATTAAAACAAGAAGGAAAAATAATACAAGAAGCTACATTAAATGAATCTAATAATTGGAAACATACCTTTACAAACTTAGAAAAATATAACGAGTTAGGAGAAGAAATTATCTATACAGTAGATGAACAATCATTTATCAATGACGAGTGGTATGTAAAAGAAATTGTAGGAGGAAAAATAACTAACAAATTTGTAGTACCAGATGAAAAAGTAAAAATCGTTGGAAGTAAAAGATGGGATGACAACAATAATTTAGCAGGAAAGCGTCCTGAAAGTATAGTATTACAAGTAAAAAATGGAGAAGAAGTAGTAACAGAACAAGTGGTAACAGAAGAAAGCAATTGGAGCTATGAATTTGAACTTGCAAAATACGATGAAAGTGGAAATGAAATAGTCTATACGATAGATGAAAAAGAAGTAGAAAGTAAATTTTATGAAAAGGTAGGAGTAGAAGGAAATGTAGTAATAAACAAATTTGTAGTACCAGATGAAAAGATAGAAATATGGGTAGATAAAAAATGGGAAGATGAAGATAACAAATATGGAAAACGCCCAGAAAGTGTAATACTACAAATTAAAAATGGAGAAACAGTCGTAGAAGAAGTAGAAGTAAGTGAAGGGAACAATTGGAGACATAAATTTGAGCTTACAAAATATGATGAGTTAGGCAATGAAATAAATTACACCATAGATGAAAAAGAAACTGCTGAGTATTATGAAAAACGTATTGAAGGAAATACCGTTATTAATACTTGTACCTATACGCCACCAACAGATACATCGGATATATCTATTTGGGTATATGTAGTGGTAGCAATCATTGCAATAGTTGGAATTGGAGTATTTACCATTGTAAAAGTAAGACAAAAGAAAAGTTTGAAAAAGTAAATAAATACAAATCGTAAGTAGTGAAAAATTACTTGCGATTTTTTTGTTGAAAAATAAAATAAGAAATGGTAGTATGCGTGTGTAATAGGAATATTGCTGAAAGGTATAAACATTTATGTTAACAAAAAGCTTTAAAAGTATGATTAGACTACACACACACACACACACACACAACATAGTTTTAGAAAAATTATGTTTATTCAAATCTACTAAAAAAGAATAAATAACATAAAAATGAAAAACAAATAAGTACTAAAGAAAGGAGACATGTATGGAAAAGCAAGAAAAAGAAATAAAAAAGCAAAATGAAAACAAGAAAAAACGTAAAAGAAAAGTATCCATATTTACGATATTTTTGTGGCTATTTTTAATTGTTACCATGTCAGTTATCACTATAGGAATGTTTACCCAGAAAAATGCAATTGAAGTAACCGATGAGAATTGGAAAGTAGAACTTATGATGTATGATAGAAATAGTGATACACCTAATCAACCAATTACTGACTTTACTTGGAATGCAACAAATGAAAGTGATACAAGACAACTAGCAATGCAAATTAATTATACCTGTTTAACTGGAAAAGCATATGCGCCTGGTGAATTGCAAATTTGTATTCCGTCTTGGAATCAAAAGAAAAATTTTAGTGAAGAAAATCAAAGAGAAAGTTTAAAAGTAACAAGTGCTATTGGTAATTCTGATAATTGGAAATATCAATATGATAGAAATTCTAACATGTATGTGTTTACAAATCTTTATTCTATAGAATCAGGCGAGAATTTTCAAGGAAGTGTTCAGATTGTATATGATTTAAAACCAATTTTTAAAATACAAACAGATTTAGAAGTTAGTGCTACTTTAAAAGAAAATATTCAAAATGCAGATACCATTATTACTGCAACATCTAATAGTTGTCATTTTCATTATAATGGTAATAAGAAAAATTATACTTTGAAAAAAGGATCATATATTAATTCAAATACTGATTATACGAAAATAGATGCTATTGTGGATGATTATTATTGGACTAGATATAAATTTTCAACAAGTACAGATCTTAATATTATCAAAGCATTAGATGAGAATTCAAGACCAATTGTTTATAATCAAGTAAATAAATGTATTAAAGAAGTGTTACCAGAGGGGTGTGTTCTTTATGATGAGAATTTAGATCCAGTAGAAGCTACTGAAAATAATGAATATTATTATTTGTATACTGATAAATTTTATTATGTAGGATATCCAAAGTCGAAATATAATGAAGGGGATAAGATAACCAATACTGCAGAACTGTGGGGAAGATATGAAGATGAAGAAGAAATGCAAAAGCTTGCAGAAGATAGTGTTGAGACTACTTTAACAAATTTAAATTTTGAGTATACAGGTAATTTATATGAACTATCTAAGGAAAATGTTGATTTTTCTACTTATCAAAGTATTGTAAGATATGGACTGCAGGATTTAGAATGGTCGCTTTCTCCAATAGCTTTTTATACAGATTCTGTAATGGATGTGGAAATAGGGGATGATTTATTATATGCTGATAATGAGAATGAAGATCCTGTAAAATTAAGCGATGACGATTATCATTTTACAAAAATGTATATTCCTGTTTTTCACTCCTATAATAAATATAATGGAAGTAATGGAGAAGTTTTAAATGGATATGAATGGGAGTTACAAGTAAGATATGCTGGACAAGATGAATATGTAAGTTATCAAACGGGAGTAACAGGCAATTCACAAAAATATATCTATTTTGAAAGAAAAGATATAGTAGGAATAAAGTTAATTATTAAGAATTTAGATAAAACATTATATGATGGAGAAATAAAAGTTTTTACCAATATTCATACGACCAAAATAAAAGCATTGCCAAGTCATGGGGAATCTTCAAGAGTTTATAATTATGATTATATGATTGTATCTACTACAGATGAAAATGGTGAGAAAAAAATATTAAATGAATCTGCTTATTATAACATGAGTATAAGTTTAGCAGAGGAAATAAAAGAAAGTGATTTAGAAAATTTTGGTACTTATTTATATAGAACAGGTGGTTTTTATCCTATTTTTTTAGGATTTTTGGATTTTACAGTGTATCAAAATAATCCACGTTGTTATGTAACTGGTTCAAATGAATTTTATACGATGGTATATGAATATTACGCACAGATAAATTCAACATATTATCCTGTTGATAATAATCCAGTCATCAAGCTTTACGATCTTTTACCTAAAGGTGCAATATTAGAGAATACCGTAGAAGAAGTAATTAATTCAATCAGTGTAGATTCAAGTGCATATAGTAACTTTAAATTAAAAGATGGAACTACATTTTCTACTAAAGCTAAGTTTAATGAATACATTAGAAAACATACTACAGTAGAAGTTGTAGAAAATTACAAAAATACAGGAAGAGTAGCTGTCATTATTAATATAGCTTTACATGATTTAGATTGGACTTATTATGCAGAACATGAAGAAAGTTTTAGAATTATTGGTTATGTCAATGCTAAGATACCATATGATAGTATATTAGAATATGGTGTAAATTACAAAAATGAAATTTA
Source organism: uncultured Clostridia bacterium (assembly GCA_944386605.1). Taxonomy (GTDB): domain Bacteria; phylum Bacillota; class Clostridia; order TANB77; family CAG-465; genus CAG-465. Next base: position 49,523 of record CALXBS010000008.1, read on the forward strand.
TGCTATGTTAGATGACGAAGAAACAAGTGAAAATATGGGAGAAATTGATGCAATTGATTATTGGGGACCTTCTGGATATGATTCTAAAGCAACTTATGATGATGGACGAATTGAAGAAATTATGAAAGATATAGATAATGATGGTATTACAGATGAGAACGTAGTTTATTCATATAAAAATAAGTCTATTGCACATGCTTCTTCTTCACAACAAAGTGTTATTACAAAAGTAAGAACAGATTTAACAGAAGGAGAATATGTTACTGGAACCGCAGAAGTAAGTCCAGGAGAAGAATATGATTATAAACTACGTGTAACCACCGGAGCAAATAGCATTAAAGATTTGATTCTTTATGATCATATTGAAACAATAATGGATGGATCTGGAGCAGATGTAAGTACTGGTTGGAAAGGAAGTTTCTTAGGAGTAGATACCAGTTATGCCGAATCAAAAGGATATGCTCCAAAGGTATATTATTCAACAGAATTAAATCCAGGAAAATTAACCGAAGTACCAGATAAATGGCTGTTATTAGATGATAATGTAGATAAAAGTACCGTAAAATCAATTTGTGTAGATTTAAGATATAAATCAGATGGAAGTGAAATGGAGCTTGGAGCAAATGATGTTGTATTTGTATTAGTAAGAATGCAAGCACCTGATGATATCAATTTAAAGACATCATCGAGTAATATGTTTTCAACCAATTGGAAAGCAATAGAGCCATCGGGAGGAATTATCGATAATATTGAAGGAATATATTCTAATCAAGTGAATGTAGAAATCAGTAAAAAAGAAATTACAACAAGTATTAGTGGACAGAAAACATGGATAGATGAAGATAATAAATATCAAACAAGACCATCAAGTATTACTGTAAAATTAATGAGAGATGGAAGAGTCTATACAAGAAAGACAGTAACAGCAGAGGACAATTGGAGTTATACTTTTGAAAATGTACCAGTATATAAAGACAATGTAGGAACGAAGTATGAATATAGTA